>NZ_JBGONU010000067.1:0-19600 GCF_041439295.1 Vibrio sp. 1F253
TGAAAAGCGAAATGTCGCTTAGCTAAGTGTCCAGTCTGACTGGAGCAGATCAGTTTACTGAATTTTAGTCGCAGGTCTGTGGTGTGAAAATCTTTGCGTTGGTAGGCTTGGATACTTGAAGCTTTCGCCTCAAAGTAAACGGTCACTACTTCATAATCGAAAGGAGGGTTATTGAAGATAAAGCCTTTTTTGAGCCAGTAACGATAGAAACTTATCACACTGGTAAGGTACTGTTTTGCTGTAGTCTCAGCCAAGCTGCCTTGTTTTACTAAGTTCCTTAAGCCTTCTCTATATTGATATGTTAAGCGCCCTTGTTTATTGCGAGGAAAGTTCAGCCATGATGGTCGTGGTTCATCATAAAGTTCATCAATATCTGATTCATTATATTCTTCGTCCCACTGAGCCTGTGTATCTAAAATAAAGGTAAAGTAATGCGCTAATCCTTGAGCAGTTACGCCTAACTCCAATACGTAATCTTCAATGGCCCTAGACATCAGAAACTCATTAACGACGTCCAATGGCTGATAGTCTACTAAACATCCTGCTCTATCGTATTGAACGATATTTAAGAGCGGCATATTTTTTATCAATACATCGTTATTGTTACTACGATACTCACTGACTAGCCTCTCATTACAATCCTTAGACAGCAATGGTTTTTTATACGTGTAGTCTTTAATCTTTGAGATTTGTACGTATGAAAAATGCAGCATAAATGACTTACCGTAGAATTAAACCTTACAGTAGATCATAGACTACATTCTCATCTTATGAAGGTAAGTATTATCTTTTATAACCTGAAGGTAAGTTTTGGATGTGGTCTTCCCAATCGACAACATCGATTTCGTATACCACTTTGTTACGAACACTTTCACCTGCAGCATGCATCTCTGATTTAGAACCCGTAATCAATGGGTGCCACTCAGGAATCGGCTTAGATTCAGATAGAAGACGGTAAGCACAAGTATCTGGTAGCCAGTGAAACTCATCGATTTTGTCACGAGTCAGCTTCAAACACTCTTCACCTGAAGTGAATCGGTTCGGGTAATCTTTACACGAACATGTTTTGTCGTTTAACCAGCTACACGCCACATTGGTGTAGTAAACTTCATCGCTATCTTCATCCATTAGTTTATGTAGGCAACACTTACCACAACCGTCACACAGTGATTCCCACTCGTTCTCGGTCATTTGCTCTAGTGTCTTTTCTTGCCAAAATGGAATCGTCATAGGAGTACTTCTTACTCTTTTACTGGGGTGCGTGTTATACCGCTAGCCGAATATAAGTTCAAGAATAAAATCAGCTAACGCTCTTTCGCTATGCGGTAGAACTTTCTAAATCCGTGAGTATTTGAATAGCTTCGCTTGTCGTAGCCCCACATACCCAGCTTTCAGCTTTAAAGTCAAAACAGACCTGAGGCCTCTCTTTTTTACCAAATAGTTTACATAGGTTATCAACAGTAAGCTGCTTACAACGCTCACCAGACTTCTTTCCATGAGGATGAAGGGGGAATGAAGATGTAATACTAGGCGCTGTACAGCAAGCACCACAATGAAGACGGCATTCCATAATTGGACCTTAAATAGAATCAAAGGAAAGAAGGTGGGCGATTCTATCCTAAAAATGAAATTAGCCAAGTGAAGTTATTTAATATGTACAAAAAAAGCACCTTATAAAAGGTGCTTCCAATTCATCAAAGACAGAATCTACTTTAAAATATCATGTGGCTTTGAAGACAAAAATTGCGGTGTCATTTCTGCTAAAGCCGCTTTATAGCGAGTCGATGACAATAAATCTCTAGCATCTTGCACTGTGAATTTAGCCTTCTGTCCTTGATCAACAATAGGCCCAAGCGCCATAATATGTTGAGCGCTTGCTTTTAGCTTAGGAGAAGTAACAGAAACTGTTTTGTTATTCCCGTCTTTAAATGATGCAATCACTTTCTTTGTATGGCCAGGATCAACTTGGTCACAGTTTGTAATTGGTGGGTGCGTCATAACGCCTGTTGATGATAAAAGTTGAACTACAGGCTTACCTTCTGCTATCGCTTTGATTTAACAATAAGTTGGGCTTTCACCTATCAAATTGTTTGTATTGTTAAACATGTACATAGTCCAGTCACCTGCACCACTACCTTGATCAGCTTTGTCGACATCAACGCGAGTCCAGCTATCTACCGCACCACTAAAGTCTTTTTTGACGACTAAATTTTGTGTGTCCGAAACGGCGTAAACTTTTTTACCTCCAATTTCGTATTGACCCACGTAATCTTGGTTAAACCAATTAAACCAACCTTTCGAATCAATATGCCTTCCACGGTAAGGGCCATCAAACTGGTGAAGACTTGAAAATTTAGTCTTCGTTATATGGACAGATTTACCGGTAGAGTCGAGATCTGTGACTTCATCTGTGATAAAAAACGGTTGTTCAGTAAAGCTAATTGATGTGTTCGGAGAAACACCTTTCGATGATGAGATATTGTAATCTCGGTAAGCGATGACATCGTAAGTATCAACATCCGTACTATTGATTTGCGCCTTACCTTTTACTACCTTAACCGCTTCACCAATCCATTTTCCACCATGTCTATTAAAGTAGCCTAAACGAACTGTTTCATCACTAGAGGTTGCATCAACCTTATAAGTTAAGGTTTGAAAATAACCTTGACTGTATGAACGGAAGAATCGCAGTTCATCGCCTTTCTTCGCTAGTGCTAATGCAGCCTTTTCATACTTGTCCGCTGCACACTGTTCTCCGTTCTCCGCACTATATGCCAGAACAGTACCATTGCTATTGATGCGGCAAACATATTGACCAGATAAGGCTTTAGAGTTAATTCGGCTGAGCAAAGCAGTCGCGTCACTACTGCTTACGGAACTGTTTGTCGAGAATTCCCCCAATACAGTATTAAAAGGAACCAGTTGAGCTTGTGAAGCTGCAGGTAATTTAGCTACAGCATAATCTAGGGCTATAAAGTCTACTTTTGCTTTTTGTAAACTTCCTGCCGCATAATTTACCAATTCACGAGCTTGAAAATAACCTTCTAGATTTGGCGACGCATAAACAGAAGTACCAAGAGTGGCAAGGATAATACCTATAGATAATTTCTTCAAAACTTGACTCCTACTACTTCGCTTTAAAATTGCTTGGAGACTCAAATCCTTTACCATCAACGGATAGGAATTTGTAGCCTTTCAATGTTTGAATATCGGCATCACTTACGCCTATGTCCGTATTCAGTTTCTGAGCGCTAGAACCACCACTAGTGGCAGCGCTACCGCCACCGCTGTCACCACCTCCGCATGCAGTGAGTAATAATGTCGTTACTACTAAAATCGCTAACTTTTTCATGAATCGCAGGCTCCAATAAGAATTAATAATATCTTCAACCAGTTTTATTTATTGAACAACACAATAGATCGCACTTTAGTCAGTTTCTGGAGCTTGTCGTTAAACAGTTATGGCATTTCGTTTAAAAATCACTGCAATCTCTGTCGGCTATTTGCTACCCAAAACACTCCCTTTCTGTCGCTTATATGCCCAAGATTTCACAAACTTGCGAAATCTAAACTATCTTGTTGATACTGGTACAGATTAATAAGGATCGTTATGAATAGGTATATTGCAGAAATGTTTGGTACGTTTTGGTTGGTGTTGGGGGGGTGTGGTAGTGCCGTCTTAGCCGCTGCTTTTCCCGATGTGGGTATTGGTCTACTCGGAGTTTCCCTCGCCTTTGGTTTAACCGTGCTCACCATGGCTTTCGCTATTGGTCACATATCCGGTTGCCACCTCAACCCAGCAGTCACTATCGGCCTTTGGAGCGGTGGTCGCTTTGATGCCAAAGATGTCGCACCTTATATTATTGCCCAAGTGATTGGCGGTATCATCGCAGGTGGCGTGTTATTTGTGATTGCTTCAGGCCAAGCTGGCTTTGATGCAGCTGCCTCTGGCTTTGCTTCCAATGGTTATGGTGAATACTCACCGGGCGGTTACTCGCTCACTGCGGCTCTCGTTTGTGAAGTGGTCATGACCATGGTGTTCCTATTCGTGATCATGGGCGCGACAGATTCGAAAGCACCTGCTGGATTTGCTCCTATCGCAATTGGTCTCTGTTTAACCTTAATCCACCTTATCAGTATCCCTGTAACGAACACCTCTGTTAACCCCGCTCGAAGTACCGGCGTGGCTGTATTTGTTGGTGATTGGGCTGTTTCTCAGTTATGGCTATTCTGGATTGCACCGATTATTGGTGCCGTGATTGGCGCAATGATATACAAAGCGGTGAGAGGTTCAGATTAAGCTCAGAGAAGTGTTTTGGAATAGAAACCTTTGAGAACCATAAAAGAAAAAGCCGCTTGGTGATGGTTCACCAAGCGGCTTTTTTAGATTTTATGACGACCGAGTAACGAGTGTGAAAGCGTGGTGCCATCCACTAGCTCGAGCTCACCACCAACAGGAACACCATGGGCGATACGGCTAGCGTTCACTTCATGGGCATTACATAGCTCAGCAATGTAATGTGCTGTCGCCTCCCCTTCTACTGTCGGGTTAGTCGCTAAAATAACTTCAGTGATATCACCACGACGTAAGCGGTAATCCAAGACATCGAGACCGATGTCACTTGGACCAATACCATCAAGTGGTGAAAGATGCCCCATAAGCACAAAGTAACGACCGGAATATTGACCCGTTGCTTCAATGGCTGCGATGTCTGCAGGGCTCTCTACTACACAAATTTGACCGTTATCCTGACGTTTAGGATTGGTACAAATGTGGCAGGTCTCTTCTTCGGTAAAAGTACGGCACTCATTACAATGACCAATTTCTGTCATTGCTTGGCTAAGAGCTTCAGCCAACTGCAGGCCGCCTTTTCTATCGCGCTGTAACAAATGAAAGGCCATACGCTGCGCCGACTTGGGGCCAACCCCAGGTAGACAACGTAAGGCCTCCATCAAATGCTCCAGCATATGACTGGTACGCATATATAACCGTTCTGATTTTCAAGTAATGGCCAGTTCAACACAAGCCACTACGAGAATTAACCTTTAAGAATGAGTTACTTAGAAAGGCATCTTCATACCTGGTGGAAGTTGCATTCCGCCAGTTACGCCAGCCATTTTCTCTTTTTGAGTTTCTTCAACGCGACGAGCGGCATCGTTGAAAGCAGCAGCGATAAGATCTTCAAGCATCTCTTTATCGTCTTCCATTAGGCTTTCATCGATATCAACACGGCGAACGCTGTGGCTACCAGTGATCGTTACTTTTACAAGGCCAGCACCTGACTCACCTGTAACTTCCATATTTGCGATTTCTTCTTGAAGCTTTTGCATGCGCTCTTGCATTTGCTGGGCTTGCTTCATCATGTTGCCCATACCGCCTTTACCAAACATGTTAATACTCTCTGGTCTAATTGGTTTATTAAAATTAATTAAGCTATACGTGCTTAAATGGGGGTTAAAACAGTGTGATTCAACCCCTCGGTGTTCAGTTCTCAGATTTGCTTATCTGGGATGATACGCCGGTCACTAAACGTGAAAAAGTTCTAGATAGGACGAACGCTGTCTCTGTCGAGTTCTGCAGCAAAACGTCTTTCAATAAACTGTACGTTGGCATCGTTTTCCAAAGCGGTAAACGCGTCTTTCAACTTACCTTGATACAATCTTTCTCGTAGTTCTAGTGGCGTTTCTCCACCATCGCCGATTTCAACACTCAAATGACACTCTTCTCCTAACACGGTATTGAGCGACTGTAATAGTTCGCTCTGTGCGCGATCCGTATTCAAGTGAGCTTGGCTCGCTCTTAACGTTAAAGTGATTGATGTGTCGTTTTTAGCAAACACTGAGTTCAATGCTAACTGTTCAACAAGCTTGGCTGTCTCTAGCTTTTGAATCGTGGCGGACCATTCATCTTGAGCAATCGACTCTTGAAGCAATTTATCGACCATTTCTGGTGTCTTAATATGCTCTAACGCACGCTTGATCTGAGTAGGTGTAAGCTCTTTGCTCACCTCTTTCACTACAGGTTTAGACGGTTTCCAGCGATAAGGTTCATTATCGTTGGTCACATTTTCTGTCGAAGAGGCGGTTAAAGAAGCTGGCGACACCCGCTCAGAACCACCGTGTTGCTGAGCAACTCGGTCAAGAACTGAAGTTTTAGCTGGTGTCGCTTTAGCCTTTTTTGGCGCCGAACCTTTGTTTTCTGTTGCTGCACCACCTCTACGTTGAGAACGCAATTGGTGGCGTAAACCACTCACCGGTGAAGTTGCACGCGCGGGTTGCTCTTGTGAAACAGGAGGAGCAGAAGGCGCAGCGCTTGGCTGTTGAACCGGACTCTGGCTCTGATAATTCGTTTGTTGCTGCTGAGGCTGATCTGCACCGTAACTTGGACGCTCATCATAAGCAGGTGGTACATCATACTGGCTGTGCGGGTAATCCTGTTCTGGATAACCTTGGTTGCCTGAGTGATCAACGTAACCTTGCGAATCTGAATATTGGCTCTGATTCTGCTGCGGTTGCTGTTGTGCCGACTGTTGCGGTATAGCTTGCTGCTGAGGCGCCTGTTGTTGCACTTGAGGCTGTGAAACCGCAGGAGCCTGAACTGGCTGTCTCGGCTCTGGCACAGGTTGACTCATTGGCTGAGCAACACTCTGAACCTGGTTCTGAACCGGATTCTGAGCTGCAGGAGCTGGCGCTGGGCTTGTCGACTGAGTCGAGATTGCCGTAGCAACAGTTTGCTCAGCAGGCCTAAATGCCAACATACGCAGAACCACCATCTCAATACCAACACGAGCAGTTGGCGATAATGGCAAGTCTTGACGACCTTTTAGCACTATCTGGTAGTAGAGTTGGATGTCTTGAGGGCTTAACGTTTTGCTCAGCAGTTCCAGCCTTTCAGCATCAGGCTGGGCCTTGTCTAAAGTAGACGGCAGAGCTTGATACATCGCCAAACGGTGTAATTGAGTCGCAAGTTGACTCAGCAATCCATCCCACTCAACGCCATTTTCAGCAAGAGCTTGAATACAAGCCATCGCTTGCTGAGGCTGTTTACTGCTAATCGCTTCAAGTAGGTGAATCGCTTGGTCTGTATCCAGCGTTCCAAGCATATGAGCAACAGTGTCTGTTACGACATTACCGTTACCTAATGCGATAGCTTGGTCACTCAGGCTTAGCGCATCACGCATACTGCCATCAGCAGCATGAGCAATCATCCCAAGCGCACGAGGTTCAGATGTCACATTTTCTTGTTCAAGAATATGATCGAGCTGCTCGTGGATATTATCGACACTGATCGGCTTAAGATGGAACTGCAAACAACGTGAAAGAATCGTAACCGGAAGCTTTTGTGGATCGGTCGTTGCGAGCAAGAACTTCACATACTCAGGCGGCTCTTCTAAGGTCTTTAGAAGCGCGTTAAAACTGTGCCTAGACAGCATGTGTACTTCATCGATTAGGTAAACCTTGAAGCGACCACGTGCAGGCTTGTACTGAACATTGTCCAGAAGCTCGCGGGTATCTTCTACCTTAGTACGTGAGGCAGCATCGATCTCGAGTAGGTCAACAAAACGACCTTCATCGATCTCTTTACAGGTTGCACACTCACCACAAGGGGTTGAAGTAATGCCTGTTTCACAGTTGAGTCCCTTCGCAAACAAACGGCCGATGGTCGTTTTACCGACACCTCGTGTACCGCTGAATAGGTAAGCGTGATGCAACCTATTTTGTCTAAGGGCATTCTCTAATGCTGTTAAAACATGGGCTTGACCAACCACTTCTTTGAATTTGGTTGGTCGCCATTTTCGCGCTAACGCAAGATAGCTCATGAATAATTCCGAAAAGGATTAGTGACCGTCGAATTCGCAGATGCTAAACACTTCTAGACCTAAGCCTTGTAAGCGCTTATCACCACCGATTTCTGGAAGGTTAATAACAAATGCAGCGTGTTCAACCACACCACCAAGCTGACGAATCAGCTTCGTTGTCGCTTCAATCGTACCGCCTGTTGCTAACAAGTCATCAACCATCAGCACTTTATCGCCTTCAACGATAGCATCGGTATGAATTTCTAGCGTATCAGTGCCGTACTCAAGCTCATAAGATTGTGCCACAGTTTGACGAGGCAACTTGCCCGGTTTACGAACAGGAATGAAGCCAACACCTAGCTCTAGTGCCAAAGGCGCACCAAATAGGAAACCACGAGCTTCAGTACCAACGATCTTAGTAAAGCCCATGCCCTTGTATGTGTCCACCAACAGATCGATTGTCGCTTTGTAAGCGGCAGGATCTTCCATCAAGCTTGTTACGTCACGGAACAAAATACCCGCTTTAGGGTAATCAGGAATGCTTTTGATGCTTGCTTTGATCAGAGAGATTTTTTCTGTGTTCATAATCTTATGCACTTCATTAGGCCGCTTTCCAAACTCTCGTTAACGAATCAAACATCAACGCTCGGAATTAAGGAAAGCTACGATTGGTATTCATTGCAACGAGAGTCATAACTCAAATTGCTGAAATAATAAACGCCCGCTATACAAGCAGGCACACTGGCTTAATGGTAGTGATTTTCTTTGCTGTCAGCAACCAACTCATGGGTTGGAAGTCGCATAAACCATGTGAGAAGAATAACAAGTACACAAATTAGGAAAGCCTTGACCCAAATGATCGGGGCAAAGTAGATCGATAACGCAAAACTTAACAAGATAAAGAACACGCCACGCGTTTTTACTTGCTTGGTAACGGCACCATGTTGATACCAATTGTTCAACAAGGAACCCAGCGTTTTATGCTCATGCATCCATTTGTGAACTTTGGGGTTGCTTCGCATGAAACATGCACTGGCAAGAAGGAGGAAAGGCGTGGTTGGCAGTACGGGTAAAGCTATCCCTAAAACTGCGAGAAATATGCAAAGGCCACCAGCAATATTGAGGCTTAAAACTCGAACGCTAAATGTGGCCTCCTTGAGTTAGCTATCACCAATCGGCGACGATAACTTAACTAGAATGTTGCGTAACCATTGAATACACGGATCAACGTAAGTGTTGCTGGTAATAATGGAATCACTAAAAATGCGGCTAAAAATCCTAAAAAGTAGAATACATTAAACGGGTCTTGAAAGTCTTTGTTATCTGCCATGATTGCTTCTTGTTTTTGTTAGTAAAGGTAAGTATCTGGCGAACCAAACCCGCTTTGCTAAATCGACATTTAACAAAAAAGGCATAGCCACACCATTTGCGCAACTATACCTTAATCAATTATTCACAAAAACCGAGGAAATATAGGGTTAATCGGTGGACCCTTGGTGTATGTCTAAACTAAAACTGGCCGATCCAAGCAGGCTCAATGATAACTGGCAGCCTTGTTCAATCGGAAGATCCCGTGTAATGAAGTTCTTCTTACAGTTCTCACCCAAGCGCTCGCCCGCCGCAATATGTTGATTCAATTCGCCATTCGACCATTGTCCATCTAAACCCGCAGGTAAAATAGAGATAGTTCCCACAGCAAGGTCAGCAACACCAAACAAAGCATTCACAGGGGTTGAACATTTAGAGCAACGAATCCCCTTCTCCAAAATTTCCGCAATATCTTTGAGATCAACGTTAAAATCTTTTCTATTTCTGATGTAATCGTGGAATAACGCTCTCACCAACAATGTGGCCGCTGAGCCGCCGTTATCAGAAGACGACGAATCGACGAGGTAGAAAGTAAACTGCCCGTTCATCATCCACGCATAGTCGAACACAAGTGGCATCATCTCTGTTGATTGTAGTAGGCGGTAACTGCAACGCCATGAGCCTTGTCGTGTGTCTTTGTCAGGAAGCAGCGCGTGCAATAAGTCTCTTGCCGCACTAGGGTTATCTTGCAAGTGATTTAGGTGCCAATGCAGCTCTTGGTCTTCAGGGATCTCTCCGCCGTCATCAACGCAAAACCATTGGCTTGAAAAATCTCGTTGGTCTGAAATGTTATCGAACGAATCTGTTAATGTATTCGCAATCGCACTGCCTAAATGACCGTGATCCTCCAGAGGTTTGACTAAAAAGTCTTTGATACCAAATCGTAATGCTTTCGCCACATCAGACATATCATCGGTGCCAGACACAACGATCATAGGCAGTGACGGATACTCTAAACTGAGCTCTTCTACAAGCTCAATGCCATCCAGAATAGGCATTGATAAGTCACACACAATTAAATCTGGCGCTGAGTCTCTAAGCTTTTGCAGAGCGTCCAGCCCATTTTCAGCCTCAACCACTTTATAACCAATCTTGTCTAAATACGCGCTGGTTATCCGGCGAAAAATAGGATCATCATCAACCAACATAACGCATTTTTGATTGAGAACTTCCTGAGCCGAGGTCATAACTGGCTGACTGTGAGTTTTGTACATAATCTCTAACCTCACAAAACTAAGTCGAATTATTATTGTTATCTGTTCCAAGAACTAATATAAAACTTAGTAACAAATTGCTAAATACACAAATACGTACTCTTTACTGGAAATTCGTGACAAGGGTTGGAATACTGGTAAATAGTGCAACGAATTGACGTAACGCAAACATTGATCTCACTATTACGTATAAATTAGATGAGATTGTAAACAAATGTGTCTGGATTTATGAAATTAGATGATTTAAACCTCTTTCGACTTGTCGTTGAAAATGGGAGCTACACCGCAACATCACGCAAGACTATGATTCCGGTTGCGACCATTACACGACGCATCCAAGCCTTAGAAGATTCACTAAACCTAAGACTTCTCAATAGACACGCGCGTAAACTCTCTTTAACAGAGGCAGGCGAACGTTTCTTCAACGAATGCTCTCCGTTACTGCAACGTCTATCTTCTACTGCAGAAGAACTGACTGACGTTTGTAAAGGAGCTTCCGGTAAGATTCGTATTACGGCACCCTCAAACCTGACCAAGCGCATGATGATGCCGATGTTCAGTGAATTCATGACTCAGTATCCTGATATTAATATTGAGCTGATGATGAACAACCAAGCCGATCAGCTTGATCCAACCGAGTGGGACGTGATTTTCAGAGTAGGTCCACAACGTGATTCAAGCCTAATCGCTCGAAAAATCAGTGAAGTAAAAGATATTCTTATCGCAAGTCCTGACTACTTAGCGAAGAACCCGGCACCAAGTCATGCAGAAGAGCTCGCGAATCATTCGCTACTTAAAGGCTATCCGCTGATTAAGTGGCAGCTGAGTAATTCGAATGAAGAGACTGTGGTGAATAGCGAGAAAGGCCGTTTCAACGCGAATGCGCTCAATGTCGTGAGACAAGCATGTTCAGAAGGCCTTGGTATCACCCTAATGCCCGACGTTATGATCCGCGAATACATTGAAGATGGCAGTTTAGTGCAAGTCTTAGAGGACTGGAGCGCTAACCCTCGTGATATTTACATGCTTTACAACCACAAAGACCACCTGCCAGAGAAAGTTAGATTGTTTATCGATTTTGTGATCGCATACCACATTCACTAAGATTCAATCCCCTTCCCAGCAAACAAAAAAACCAGAGTCGATGCTCTGGTTTTTTATTACTCATTTTTATGAGTACGCTAAGCGCCTTCGTTATGTAGCTCTAGGTTCGCGAGATCTTGTTGGATTTCACGCTCAACCTTTGAATCGTCATTACGTAAAGAGTCTAGGAAATCTAGGTACGCTTGGTCGATATCGCCCGTTACATACTCACCGTTGAATACGGATGTATCAAAACGAGAGATGTCTTGATTACCCATACCTACTGCAGAGATTAAGTCTGGTAACGTTTGGAAAATCAAAGCATCTGCACCAATCTGCTTACAAATCGTTTCGTTATCACGACCATGAGCAATTAACTCAGTCGCGCTCGGCATATCGATGCCGTAAACGTTCGGGAAGCGAACCTCCGGAGCGGCAGAAACCATGAAGACTTTGTTTGCACCAGAATCACGAGCCATCTCAATGATCTGCTCTGATGTTGTACCACGAACAATCGAGTCATCAACCAGTAGAACGTTCTTACCTTTAAACTCAGAACGAATCGCGTTGAGTTTACGGCGAACCGACTTCTTACGTTGTTGCTGACCAGGCATGATAAACGTGCGGCCAACGTAACGGTTTTTCACGAAACCTTGACGATATGGCTTATCAATCGCTTGAGCAATTCGTAGAGCAATATCATTTGATGTTTCAGGAATTGGAATAACCACGTCAATGTCTAGGTCTGCGTACTCTTCTTTAATACGCTTACCTAACATCTCACCCATCTCAACCCGTGCGCTGTAAACCGAAATTTTATCGATGAATGAATCAGGACGAGCAAAATAAACAAACTCAAAAATACATGGGTTTAGTTGTGGGTTGTCTGCGCATTGTTTAGTGAAAAGCTCACCATCGAATGTTGCATAGATAGCTTCACCAGGAGCAACATCGCGCATAAAATCAAAACCAACAGCGTCTAACGCTACTGACTCAGACGCAACCATGTACTCTGTTTTACCGTTAATTTCACGTTTACCAAGACACAGTGGACGAATACCATGTGGGTCACGGAATGCGATCATGCCGTGGCCGATGATCATCGCTGTTACTGCGTAAGCACCACGAATAGTGCGGTGCACGTTTGCAACTGCGCGGAAAACGTCATCTGAAGTCACGTTACCTTTTACGGTATCGATTTCATGAGCCAATACGTTTAGTAGAACTTCAGAGTCAGAGGTTGTGTTGACATGACGGCGGTCTTTTTCGAACAACTTCTCACGAACTTCACTTGCATTCGTTAGGTTACCGTTGTGCGCCAGCGTGATACCAAATGGAGAGTTTACGTAGAAAGGTTGAGCTTCAGAAGCACTCGAACTTCCCGCTGTAGGATAACGAACATGACCAATACCCACGTTGCCTTGGAGGCGTTGCATGTGTTTTGCTTCAAAAACATCTTTAACTAAACCGTTCGCCTTACGCAGACGAAAACGATTGCTTTCTATGGTACAAATACCAGCGGCATCTTGGCCACGATGCTGCAATACCGTTAAAGCGTCATAAATAGACTGGTTTACAGGTGTTGAACCCACGATTCCAACAATACCACACATGTCCTAATCCTCGATTTTCGACATTAACTGGCGCTAGAGCGCGCCAGATAAGAAACTAGATGTTGCTTGTAAATGCTCGAAGAACGGCGCAATGATTCGGCTAAACTCCGGAACCAATTGCGAATTCTTCCACCACTCAGAACTTGGGAATGCAGTAAACGCATCCATGAAAAACAACACTGCAGAAACAATCAAAACACCACGTAAGCCACCAAAGACGACACCGAGGATTCTGTCTGTACCCGACAGGCCTGTTTTCTGAACTAGCTGCCCGATGACATAGTTAACTAAGGCACCAACAACTAACGTTGCAACAAACAATGCTGCTATCGCAGTTCCGTTTCGAAACATCTCATCTTCAATATTGGTGAAGTACATTGCTAATTTAGCGTAGTACTGGCTAGCAATAAAAAATGCTCCAAACCAAATAACAAGTGACAACGCTTCTTTAGCGAAACCGCGAACTAAACTGATCACGGCAGAGAAGCCGATCACGCCTAAAATGACAAAATCTAACCAATTCATGAATTCTTCATCTTAAGTTGGCGCGCATTTTAACAGAAAAAATGCTGACGCAAACGTTTTCTTATGGGTTTAACGGTTTAAATTTGAGCAATTGACCTTTTGAACCCGTAATTTTTTCTAATTCCTTAATTTGTCGCTCAAGTTTGGATTTAGAAACATCCGGGCCAATAATTACTCGCGTAAATGTTTTTTCTTGCTTGGTATGAGCCTGATAACCACGCTTCTGTAAATCCTTAACAACGTTTTTTGCGTTGTCAGCATTCTTCAAAGCCATCAATTGAATAATCCAAGCACTGTCTTGGTATTCATTTTTTTCAGGTACCGGCTTAATTACCACTGCCACTTTATCCGCTTCTTTGTTACTGGAAGCCGACGCAGTTTGCGTGTTTGAATTATCAGTACGACCACTTTCAACCACTTGCTCAACCGGAGAGTCCGGTAGCGCTATCTGATCTTCAACAGGATCGAGTACTTCAAACACTTCAACATTACTATCAAGCTCAGGCTTAATCGGAATGCTTGCAAACTCTTCTTTATAGTGGAGCTTCTTACCATCCAGCACATCGGGCAATACAATCACGCCAATGGCCACTAAAATGATGGTGCCGACTAATCGGCTTTGGAATTTACTTGCCATTTAGTTTCCTTTTTTCTGCCGATGCTCCAACACTTCACCCACGGTATGGAAAGAACCGACAACCAACACAACATCGTCATCTATAACAGAAGCTAAAGCCGCTTCAAACGCTACAACAGGGTTTGAATACTGCTCTACACCGTCAGGTAAGCTTTGACACAATTCAGCGGCTGTTGCGGCTCGTGGGCCGTTCAGCGAAGCTGGGTACCAATGTGTTGTTATTGGAGCTAATACTTCCAATGTCGCGGGGATATCTTTGTCATGAAGCATGGCGACTACAACGTGTAAATTTTTGCCTGCATACTTCTTCGCGACTTGCTGCGCAAAGTACTCAGCAGAATGCGGGTTGTGTGCTACATCAAGCACAATCACCGGTTGTTCGCTAATTTGCTGCATACGCCCAGGAAGCTGCGCATTCTTCATGCCGTTAACAACGTTCACATCACTAATGCTTAGTTCTGAAGTACCTAATGCCATCAGTGCGGTGGCTGCGTTCGGCAGCGGTAAGCTTGGGATAGGTAGCGATTCTAACTGGAATGCGCCACTGCGCCAGTTCCAAGTATCACCATCTACATCATAGGTGTATTGAATCCCTACTTGGTAGAACTCAGCGTTAATATCATCAGCGTGTGCCGCAACCGTAGCTGGTGGCTTGGGTTGACCACAGATAGCTGGTTTACCGCTACGATAAATGCCCGCTTTCTCAAAACCGATCACATTAATGTCATCACCTAGCCAGTCAACATGGTCGACAGCCAAGCTAGTAATCACAGAAACGTCATGCTCAACGATATTGGTTGCGTCTAAACGTCCGCCTAGACCCACTTCTAACAATACAACGTCAACCGCTTCGGTTTGAAAAGCACGTAACGCTGCTAAAGTGCCATATTCAAAAAAGCTAAGGCTGATTTCACCACGTTCTTTCTCAATGAAATCGAAAGACTGAACCATTTTTTGATCAGACAGATCTTTGCCATTGATACGAACACGTTCGTTATAGCGAATTAAGTGAGGGGAGCTGTAGACACCAACAGAGTAACCAGCATCCAATAGAATAGCTTCCATGAGTGCACATGTTGAGCCCTTGCCGTTGGTTCCAGCAACAGTAATAACATGTTGAGCAGGTTTGGTGAGGTTTGCCTTAGAGGCGACAGCTTGAACTCGGTCTAAACCAAGATCAATAGCGCTTGTGTGGATGTTTGATAAATAATCAAGCCACATCTCCAAAGAGGATGTGGCTTGAGGAATAGGTTGTTGACTCATCTAACTCATAACCATAATTAAGTAGGTTTGTTAGAAGGTACTTTACCCTTTTTCTGGCGCTTCTGGTACTTCATAAGCAGCTTCATTCGGTGAATCGTTCACAGAAACTACTAATGGTGAAGGCTGATTGGTCATTTTAGCAACAAGGCTTGCAACGCGCTGACGCATCTCACGACGGTCAACGATCATGTCGATAGCACCGTGGTCTAGTAGGAACTCACTGCGTTGGAAACCTTCAGGAAGATCTTCACGTACAGTTTGCTCGATTACACGACGTCCAGCAAAACCGATAAGCGCTTTTGGTTCACCGATATTGATATCGCCAAGCATTGCTAAACTTGCAGAAACGCCACCCATTGTTGGATCAGTCATTACTGAAACAAACGGTAGGCCTTTCGCAGATAAACGCTCTAGAGCAGCACTGGTTTTTGCCATTTGCATAAGAGACATCAATGCCTCTTGCATACGAGCACCACCACTTGCAGAGAAACAAACTAAACCACAGTTGTTCTCAATAGCTGCATCTACCGCTTTCACAAAACGAGCACCAACAACAGAACCCATTGAGCCGCCCATAAATGAGAACTCAAACGCACACGCAACGATAGGTAAACCAAGCAGTTCGCCTTTCATTGCAACTAATGCGTCAGTTTCACCACTGTTCTTTTGAGCAACAGAGATACGTTCTTTGTAACGCTTAGAGTCTTTAAACTTCAGCTTGTCTTGTGGCTCAAGATCAGTACCTAGTTCAACACGCTCACCTTTGTCTAGGAATGTATCCAGACGGCGACGTGCTTTCATACGCATGTGATGGTCACATTTTGGACATACTTCTAGGTTACGCTCTAGTTCAGCATGGTAAAGAACCTGCTCACAAGAAGTACATTTAGTCCAAACACCCTCAGGGATTGACGCTTTACGAGATGTTACGATGTTGCTTTTTTCTAAAATCTTTTCAAGCCAACTCATGGAAGACCTTTTTGTTTCGATTCCTCCGCTTGATTGCGAAAGAAATAAATTTGGGAATTATGCCGGGAATTAAAGCACATAAAACAGCGACTGTAGATAAAAAACTGGTTGTACCTATTTTCCGTGACTATTTTACGCACGAAACCGTAATATTTTTTGAACCTAAGTCTCACATTTAGTTCAAATCATCCGGCAAAAATAGAGGGCCAATAGGCTCTCTTGGTAGTCCAAAATGTTCAGGGTAATCAACATCTACTAAGTATAAGCCTTCCGCTTTCGCTGTCGCGCCTGCCACTTTTCGATCTTTAGCCTCTAAAAGCCACTGAATCCACTCTGGTTTTTGATCACCTTTACCTACCGCAATTAAGCTACCAGTAATATTCCTCACCATATGGTGAACAAACGCATTCGCTTTAATATCGATCACTATGTAATGCCCATGACGAGTCACATTTAAGTGAATCATGTTTCTCCATGGGCTACGAGATTGACAATGTGTTGCCCTAAACGAAGTAAAGTCATTCTCACCAAGTAAGTACTGACCCGCTTCATGCATCTTTTTCTCATCAAGGTGACCATGATAATGACTCACACCTGAATTCAAAATGCCAGGACGTAGAGCATGGTTAAAGATAATGTAGCGATAACGGCGTGCTGTTGCAGAAAAACGAGCATGGAAATCCTCATTCACTTCTGTTGCCCAACGAACGGCAATATCTTTTGGCATGTTGGCATTTGCGCCCATTGTCCATGCAACCATTTTACGCTCGACATTAGTTTCAAAGTGAACGACTTGTCCCGTACCGTGAACACCGGCATCTGTGCGACCAGCACACATAACTTCTACAGGGTGATTCGCGACAACTGAAAGAGCCTTTTCCAATTCTTCTTGGACACTTTTCACGTCTCGTTGGCGCTGCCAACCAAAGTAGCGGGTACCGTTATATTCAATACCTAAAGCAATTTTCATGTTCTTGTTCTCTTTGAAAATGGGCGAGAAGTATATACGGAAATGAGTGCTAGCCCAAATAGGATGGGGCTAAAACTTCAATAAACAATCACTACCGCCTAGACGGTGGTTTTAGCAAGCTAAATAAAATAGACGCTAACTGTATCGCCCTAAAATAAAGGGTAGCCAACGCTACCCTTTATCATTTTTTGAATTTATCGACCGTTTAACGTATCGATAAGATTCTTTGCCTCTCGACGAATATCATCACTGCCGTCAACGATAGCCTCTTCTAGAAGCTTAATTGCACCTTGTGAGTCACTCATCTCGATATAGATTTTAGCCAAATCGAGCTTACCAGCGGCTTCTGCGTTGCTGTCGACATCGTAATTACCAATGTCACCGATAACGTCTGGGAATTCATTTAGGCCAACATCTAGCTTCAACTCTTCGTCATCTGGATTAATCGCGTCTTCGCCTTCTTGCTCAACTTGAGCCATCAGCTCATCAATCGTCATGTATTGCTTATCACGACCTTTGTCTGACTCGGTTAGGTTATCTTGTTGAGCCCAATTCTCTTGTTTGATTTTTGGTTCAGCTTGTTGATCTGCCGACGCCCAAATCTCCTGTTGATCATCAGGCACATCATTATGCATGCTCGATTGCTGCTCAGGAGCTAGGTTGAAGCCTTTCCAGTCTTCGCCGCCAACTTCAAGCATGGCGTCAATATCGAGCCCTGCACTATCAATCGATGTAGCATCCAGTGGCTTGTCGAACATGCTGTCGACAGAGTCTTGAACATCTTCAGAAAGTAATTCAGCTAATGCTGTCTCATCAAAATCCTCAAAACCTTCTAACAGATCGTCTTGAACTGTTGTAGGCACTGAGCTTAACTCAGAAGGTACTGGGCTTAATTCTGACGGAGAATCGAGTGATTCATCAGGTTGTGTGAAACTAGCCAAATCAGACTCTTCTGCACCTGAGAAGCCTTCTGCGTCTGAGAAATCTTCTGTATCCGAGAAGTCATCACCATGACTAAAACTCTGCGGGTTTGAAAATAAATCATGCAGCGCATCTTGTTCTTCACCCTGTGGGCTGAAAGAAGTCAGTGGCGTTGGTTTCTCAGCAAACGCATCAGAGATAGCTTCATCTTCACCGTATTCTGGCAAATTAAACTCATCGAGCTCTACGCCTTGCTCTTCCGCTACAGGCTCAGCACTGCTTTGTTCGATGTCATCTAAGACTGAATCCGCTTTTGCGCTTTCTTCATCGTATTCAGGCAGGTCAAGGTCATCGAACTCAAACTTTTCGGACTCTGGAGCAAGATCTTGCTCTAACTGCGCTTCATCCGGTTCGCTAACCACTTCCGCCAACGCATCTTCTTCGCCAAACTCTGGAAGCTCTAAATCATCAAACGAGAACTCATCTTCGCCTTCTTGCCCTAGAATTTCTGCTTGTTTCGTTTCTTCAACTTTAGGAGCCGTTTCAGCTTGATGCTCTACTTCGGCTTGCAGCTCAGGAGTTGATTCTGATTCTGGGTCTAATTGAGCATCAACAACAGGGACGTCTGACTCCGTTGTTACTTCAGCATCCGCTTCTGCCAAGGCATCTTCTTCACCAAACTCTGGAAGCTCTAAATCATCAAACGAGAACTCATCTTCGCCTTCTTGTCCTAGAACTTCAGCTTGTCCCGTAGCTTCAACTTGCGGTGCCGATTCTGCTTGCGGTTCATGGTCTAACGGAGGTTCAGCGTCTAGTTGAGAATCAACAGTAGGAGCAACTGGTTCTGGTATTACTTCAACATCAGCTTCTGCCAATGCGTCTTCTTCATTAAACTCTGGAAGATCAAAGTCATCAATCGAGAACTCATCTTCGCCTTCTTGATCTACCGCTTCAGCTTGTTCCGTTGCTTCTACTTGAAGTTCGGTTTCAACTTGTTGTGCAGCTTCAACTTGCGGTTCATGGTCTAACTGAGGTTCAACAGCAGGAACCACAGGCTCTTCCGCTACTTCATCAACTTGTGCCAATGTTTCTTGTTGAGCCGTATCATCTTCAATCAGCCAATCATCGTCTTCTGGCACACCGAATTCATTTGGAACGATCTCTGGCATATGTGCAGCACGAACTGGCTCTGGCTCTGGCTCTGGCTCTGGCTCTGGCTCTGGCTCTGGCTCTGGCTC
>NZ_JBGONU010000068.1:0-18733 GCF_041439295.1 Vibrio sp. 1F253
GTAGTCGAAGTTGGGTTGAAGCCTTCGTACGCTGGTACAACACCGAGCATAAGCAGAGTAAGCTAAATTACGTCACGTCACGCCTTCAGAGCGTCACAATGGAAAAGATAAAGATATCTTGAAGCGTCGTGTAGAGGTATTGCTAGCAGCAAAACAGCGAAAGCTTGAGCGGTGGTCTGGTGATATCAGGAACTGTGCGCCTGTTGGTGACATTCACCTAAATCCAGAAAGAGAAGCTGCTTAATAAGCAAGAAAATGATGACAACTACCTTGAAAAACACCGGAATCCCAAGGCTATAATTTTGTAGATTATCAATATGGAATTTCGTTTACACCCGATTTCAGATAATAAGTGCGACAATCCCCTTTAAATTGAAGATTAGACAAAATTCAATCCTAGAAACTCACTCTAACTTTTACCAATCAATCAAGCTCATCTAAGCGGATAGAGCCCTTTCCTTATGTTTGGTGTTGTACTACAACTAGTGGATATACATTTATATTAATTAGGTTCTAGTTTGTTCGTCCTTTTACTGGTTTCGTAAGAATTCGTGTCGTCAATCGTTGATTTGGAGTATGTATGACTGGGAAGCCTCGGGCCATAAAGCTATCTTTAAGTATATTAATATTGTCACTCAGTGCAACAATAGCGTGTTGGTCTATGGCACGAAATTATGTTGAACGCAATGCTGAAAGCCGTTTTACTAATTATACCCAAGACGTTAAAGCGTTGATTCAAAATCGCATGTTGAATTATCAACAGGCCCTCTCAGGGGGCGTTGCTCTATTTGCTGCTTCTGAACAAGTCAATCGTGAGGAGTGGGCGAATTATATCGATAAGTTAAATCTTGGCTTGCATTATCCTGGTATACAGGGGATTGGTGTTTCAATTCCTATTTCGGCGCGAGATAAAGAGGCGCATGTGCAGCAAGTTCGGGCGGAAGGTTTTCCTCAGTATGAGATTAAACCTAAGGGGGCGCGAGATGAATACACGGCCATTATCTATTTGGAGCCTTTTGATGCTCGCAACCGGCAGGCATTTGGCTTTGACATGTATTCTGAAGCCGTTCGGCGTCAGGCTATGTCTACGGCAAGAGATACAGGAAGAGCTGCTTTATCCGGTAGGGTTGAGTTAGTTCAGGAGATTACTGAGGATAAACAAGCTGGTTTTTTGCTTTATTTACCTATCTACAAAACGCTTTATTCCCCTGATACAGTTGAAGAGCGAAGGGAGGCCTTTGTTGGTTATGTTTACAGCCCATTCCGCGCAAGAGATCTCATGCAAGGTATCCTTCAATCTAACGTCTCAACGGTAAGCTTTCGGTTATATGATGGCGCAGAAGACACCCCTAATAGTTTGCTGTATGACGGGAATAGCGCCTTAAGTATTGTGGACGAGCAATTCATATCGACATTTCGACGCTCGGAGGTGATTAATGTTGCAGGTCGAGATTGGACGATCATCTATACTTCTACCCCCGTGTTTGAAGCCGGTCTCGATTTTTCGCTGCCTCGTATTGTTGCTGGAACTGGGGGGCTCTTAAGTATTCTGTTTTTTTTCCTTTTTCGGATGTTGATTGTTTCACATCAAACAACTGAAAAGCTGCATCATGAGGCCTCGGCGAGGAGAGAAGCCGAAGGATCCCTTAAGAGCCTAAACCAGGAGTTAGAAAATCGTGTTAATGAACGCACTCAAGAACTAAAGCGACAAGAAGAGCTCAATCGAATGCTTTTAGAGAGTTTGAGTGAAGGGGTGGTGGCTTGTGGCGCGGACGGAAATTTAACTTTATTTAACCGTACAGCAAGAGAGTGGCATGGATCTGACCCATTACAGATTCCCCCCGAACTCTGGAGTAATTATTACAATTTATATGAAGGTGACGGGCGAACACCGATGGCGAAAGAAAACATACCGTTGCTTAGAGCATTTAATGGTGAGCATATTCAAAATGATCTACTTTGCATAATCGCTAATGGTCAAAGTCCCCGCTTCGTCTTGGCCAGTGGAGCTCCGATTTGTGATCTCGATGGTAAGCGCCTAGGTGCTGTGGTTGCTATGCACGACGTAACTGAAAATAGGCGTCATGAACGTCGTTTCATTGATATTTTTGAGTTTGCACCTGATGCCATACTGATAATAGAGAGGGGGGGTTGTATTACTCAGGCCAACAGCCATTCTGAGGTTGTTTTTAATTGGGGGAAAGATGTACTTAAAGGCCAATTAATAGATCGATTTTTACCTGGTATTTATTCAAATATCAATAGCTCTTTCTTCGAGAATGAAGAATTGGGTGAAGGAGCTCGTGTTGAGCAACTCTCTACCATGGCTAGACGTAAAGGGGGGATTGATTTTCCGGTTGACATTAGTTTAAGCCCTGTTGAGTCGGAAAAGGGCTTGCAGGTGGCCGTCGCTATTCGGGATATTACCCAGCGTGTTCAGTCAGAGAGGAAAAATAAAGAAGCGATGGCTATGCTGAATGCCATTGAAGATGGGGCATTTATCTTTGATCCAGAAACGCTTCGCCACAGCTATGTTAATGAAGGTGCCGTTTGTCAACTTGGTTATTCCAGAGAAGAGTTGTTGGATCTTACTGCCGTTGATTTCAAAGTTGAGTTCGATGAAAACCGTTACCGGAAGTTGCTTGAACCCTTGTTAAATGGCGAACAGCAGGTTGTCCATATTTCTACTGTTCATAAACATAAAGATGGTCATCTCATTCCAGTCGAAGTCAATCTTCAGTACATTTTTCTACCTGGAGGGAAAAGGCGTTGTATTTCAATGGTTAGGGACGTAACCGAACGTCATCAGGCTTTACGACAACTTGAGGAGGCAACCAAGCAGCAAAAAGCGGCCAATTTTGTCATAGAGCAGGAGCGTAAAAAACTTGCCCAACGGGTGTCTGAACGCACAGCGTCATTACGGTCAACAAATGAAAAGCTAGAGCAAGCTCGAATTGAGGCGGAACAAGCAAGCCATGCTAAATCGGCTTTCTTGGCGGCAATGAGCCACGAAATACGGACGCCAATGAACGGGGTTATTGGTATGTTAGAGGTTTTGTCACACAGTCAGCTGGAGTGCCATCAAGTTGATGAAGTTAAAACTATTCATGACTCTGCGTTTGCCCTGCTGAGGCTCATCGATGATATTTTAGATTTCTCAAAAATTGAAGCTGGTAAGCTAGATCTTGAAAAATTTCCGGTATCTGTCGAAGAACTTATAGAAGGGGTATGCTCCTCGCTTGTCTCCGTTTCTGAGAAGCAAGAGGTTGACTTGCAATTATTTATTGCCCCGATTTTTCCTAGTTATATTTTGTCTGATCCAATCCGGTTGCGGCAAATTTTCTATAATTTAATTGGTAATGCAATTAAGTTTAGTGGTGGTCGTAAGGAAAAACGAGGAGACGTCTCAGTCCGCGTGAACATTGTTGATAATAAAATGGTTGTCAATATCGAGGATAACGGCATTGGAATATCGTCGGATGCCTTAGCTATGTTATTTACTTCTTTCTCTCAAGCTGAGTCATCCACAACGCGTCGTTTTGGGGGGTCTGGGTTAGGATTGGCGATCTCGAAGCGCTTAGTGGACTTAATGGGCGGAGATATTAAAGTAAACAGTCAGTTAGGAGAAGGCTCTACGTTCACAGTTAGCTTACCTTTGGCAATTTATCAGAAAGAGATCTTACCACCTTTATCGTTACTCTCAGAGACAAAGTGTATCCTAGTTGAGAACTCAGTATTTGATACTGACGCTCTACGAGTTTACCTCGAGCATTCGGGTGCTAATGTTCAAGTTGTTAGCACCCATTCCGAAGCGTTACGTATTGCTGAGTTGCTTGAAGAGGTTGTCGTTATAATTATTGGTCCGCAAAAACATGTCCCGGAACTTACCATCGCTTTTCTGAAAACATTGAAAAGTTCACGAATTGAAAGTGGGTATATTAGGCACTTGTTGATGACTCGAGATCAGCCTCGGCCCCTGAAATTTGAATCCCCTGAATTTGTTGCTCTAAATTGTAACCTATTGCGGCGAAAAGAGTTTTTACAGTCTGTTTCAGTGGCTGCCGGAATTGTTTCGCCTGAAATAATACTTGATCAAGTGGGGGAAGAGTCTCTGCCGTTAACTGCGGCACCGAGTGTGGCACAAGCCCGTGCAGAAGGACGGTTAATCTTGGTTGCAGAGGATGATAGCATCAACCGAAAAGTCATCCTTAAACAGTTGAGTCTACTAGGTTATGCGGCAGAGGTTGCTGAGAACGGATTGGTGGCTTATCAACTTTGGCAAGAGGGAAGTTATGCGTTGCTATTAACGGATTTACATATGCCGGAAATGGATGGTTATGCATTAACGGAAGCGATACGACAGGATAACTTGGAGAGGGCACAAAAACCTATCCTAGCTTTGACAGCCAACGCTTTGAGAGGTGAAAAGAGTCGAGCCAAGGCGGTAGGAATGAATGATTACCTTACAAAACCTGTCCAGCTTCATTTACTTAAAGAGGCTCTTGAAACATGGTTGCCCAACCAGAATGGAGTGCCTGAACTTGGATTACTTGAAGAGGAACAGCCTAGGGACTCTGAAATATTGACTGTCAGTAAGCTCGCTGAGCTTGTCGGAAATGAGCCAGCTGTTATGTGTGATTTTTTGACTGATTTTTTGAGTTTAATGACAAGACAGCAGGAACAGTTAAGAGCCGCTTCTACCGCTAAGGATATTAGAGAAGTGAGCAGTATCGCTCATAAGCTCAAATCTTCATCTCGTTCAGTGGGCGCGATGAGATTAGGTGACTTGTGTGCCGAGCTTGAAAATGCTTGTACTATAGGTGATGTCGCAGTGGTGGAGTTGACCATGACTCTGTTAGATAAGTGTTTTGCAGAGACGGAAGAGGAAGTGATCTGCTACCTTGATAAAAAAATTATATAGGAGAAGTGTATGGCGATAATGTTGATTGACGATGAGCCGTTTTTAATGAAGTTGCTTGCTCATCAATTAAAGGATTTTGTGAATGAAAAGGTTGTTGTTCATCAATATGAACATGCTGTTGATGCTCTTCAAAAATTAGAAATGCATCCTGAAGAGGTAGAACTAATTTTTTGTGATCTGCAGATGCCAAAGATGGACGGAGTAGAGTTTGTCCGTCACTTGGGGCGTATAGGCTACCAGGGAGGTGTTATTTTGATGAGTGGTGAAGAACAAGCCATTCTAGACAGTGCTAAAAAGCTGGCAACCACTTATCAACTTAATATTTTTGGTTGTCTCCATAAGCCTTTTAGTCCCACTCAGTTAAAAGAAATTATTGAGCATCAGGCCGCTCATCTAGAGACGGAATGTTTTGATGACCTGAAAGAGTATTCTGAAGCTGATCTGCGTCGAGCTATTCAACAAGGTGAGCTAATCAATTACTACCAACCACAGGTCAGGCTTCGAGATGGTGAAATTGTCGGTGTAGAAGCTTTGGTACGTTGGCAACACCCTAAAGATGGCCTAGTGTTACCTGATAAATTTATCCCACTTGTTGAAGAGTATGGACTGATAGATGACTTGACGATGGTTGTCTTAGCTAATGCTCTGGAACAGAGCAAACGTTGGCAATCTGTGGGCGCAAAGCTTTGTATGTCAATCAATATTTCAATGGAAAGTCTGACGTCCTTGGAGTTTCCAGATAAGATTCAAAACATTGCACATGAGGCTAGAGTCCCATTGTCAAACTTAGTCTTGGAAGTAACGGAAAGCCGGCTGATGAATGATCGGCAGTTAGCGTTGGACATCCTGACACGACTGCGACTTAAAGGTGTTGCTTTATCTATTGATGACTTTGGGACGGGGTATTCCTCGTTGGCCCAGTTACGAGATATTCCATTCAGTGAGCTTAAGATCGACCGAAGTTTTGTGCATGGGGCCCATAAAAATAAGTCTTTACGCGTGATTTTTGAAGCCAGTTTCAAGATGGCCCAGCAATTAGGAATGCAGACCGTGGCTGAGGGAGTGGAAGATCTTGAGGATTGGGTGTATTTACGTAAGATAGGGTGTGATGTCGCACAGGGTTACTTTATTGCCAAGCCAATGTCTGAAAATCATTTATCTCGATGGTTAGATGAATGGGAAGGCGTCGAGAGCTAACCCTCAATTCAAGAGTAAATGGTGTCAATATTGAATCACTTATGCACCTCTGCCGTACTTTTCCTCCTAAATCATTTGCAAGTCTAAATATCTAGTCTAGAATTCAAATCATAAATAAAACAATAACTTATATTAAGGGGGCTCGGAATGAAAAAATGGCTTAAATCTACAGTCATCGGCTTATTTGTGGTTGGCTCTACGCCAGCTATAACAGCCCCTTCTGTTCTCAAAGTATATCTAGACTCGGATCGAACCGTGCATCTAGCCTCAGCGGAGGCAATAGAAATGGGTGTGAAAACGGCTTTTTCTCAGCATGGTAATCAACTTTTTGGCATTCCAGTAGAGTTCGAAGTACTTGACCATCGTGGGAATACGGCGCGAAGCAAGCTCAATATGCAGCGCTACCAGAAAGACCCTAATGGAATTGTTTTCTTCGCCGGGTTGCATTCTTCCCCCCTGATAAAATATCGCGATTATATCAATGAAAGTGAACTGTTGATTTTGGTGCCATGGGCTGCAGGCGGTCCTATAACTCGCTACCCGTCTGAGAAGAATTTCGTATTTCGCCTCTCTGTTGACGACACAAAAGTTGGGGGGAAACTGGTCTCAACAGCAATCAATAATGGTTGCCAATCTGTTGACTTATTATTAGAAAAAACGCCTTGGGGTAAGTCTAATTACAAAACGATTTTCCAATCAGTAGCCGACCACAGCACACACTTAAAAGCTCGGGTTACTTGGTTTAATTGGGGAATTGACGAGGCTCTGGCTCGTGTGATAGCCGCCGATCTTAATCGAACCGGCGTTGAATGTGTCCTGTTTGTAGGGAATTCACGAGAAGGCCCCTTATTAGTCAAAGCTCTCTCTGATCTTGAACAACCACCAAAAATTTTCAGTCATTGGGGGATCACCGGAGGTGGTTTCTCTCAGCGAGTTTCATTTGATGCTCGCCAGAGAACTGCCTTAAGCTTTGTTCAATCTTGTTTTAATTTTTATAGCTCTCCGGAGAACGATCTATCGAAGGAGGTATACCGCCAAGCTACGGCGCTATTCCCTGATAAGTTTACAAATGATTTTATTGACGCCCCAGCTGGCTTTGTGCATGGCTATGATCTGGCTAAAGTATTTATTCAAGCCGCACAAAGTATCACCCTCACCGATGATATGGTGAATAATCGACAGCTACTTAAGCTGGCGTTGGAGCAGGTGGACACACCGGTTCAAGGTTTGGTAAAGACGTATGAACAACCATTTAGCGTTTATGACGTGGCACATCCTGATGCTCATGAGGCGCTAGGAGCCGATGATTTGTGCATGGCGAGGTACACTCAAGTGGGAGCCATCAAGCTGTTAGATTCAGCTAAGATTAATAAGGCAGATTAATGATCTATAAAGCTCGACCAAAACTCAGTGGTATTCAGCTTTACGGTGTATTTTTGTTTATCTCGATGGTTGTGTTCGCTCTTATCACTTATGGACTTTTAGAGCAGCAAGCTCAGCAATCAATAAGAAACCTGGAGAAAATCAATACCTCAATTAAACTAAGTACGGCAGAGAGTTATATTAGCCAATCCCTGAATAATACCGAAAATTTAGCGATGAAAATTGCCTCACATCAAGTGGTGATTTCTACCGCTTTAGGGGGGGGTGCTACACCACAAGAGATTAGTGATAGACTAGCAATCGTGAAACCAGTGACGGGTAAGCACTATATTGTGATCTTGGATATTCTTGGTGACCCAATTTATCAAGAGTTAACCTTACCGGATGAACTGTTCGCTCAACTGCACACTAAGATTGAACAAGGAGATCTATCGAGTGTGTTTAGGGTATTTACCTTTCAAGATGATAGTAATAACTTAATGGTTGCTCTTCCAATACTGTACAACGGTTTTCTAGAAGGTTTACTTGTGTATGTGAAGCCATTTGATATTGACGCCTTTTTATCACCGTTGAGGTTCTCCGAACAATATCAAGTAAGTTTAATTCAAAGCGATAATAGTTGGGGTATGCCTCCCCCAATTGATTGGACGCAACATACAACATACCTCCCTAGATACGACTTGGATTTAGTTTACAGTATTAACCCTGCTATCTATCAAAACAATCGTAACCAATTTATCCGTTCACTCATCGTTGCGTTATCGATAGCTGGTGCGTTGACATATATATTGGTCTATTTTACAGGTAAAAAGCTCCTCATATCTCCTTATCAGTCACTAGAAAAGTCTGAGCGCCGATTAAAAAAAGTAGCCATTGAAGCCCAAACCGCAAGTGTCGCTAAATCACAATTCATAGCCTCTATTAGTCATGAGTTGAGAACCCCTATGAACGGGGTTTTGGGGGCAGCTCAACTGCTGACACAGTGTAAAAATAAAGATGAGCGTCATGAGCTTGAACAAACCTTGCTCTCTTCCGGGCACCATATGATCTCAATTCTCAACGATATACTAGATTTTTCTAAAATTGAGGTTGGTAAGCTGACGCTTAATCTTTCTGAATTTAAACTGGCTGACCTACACAATAAAATTGAAAATAGTTATCGACCCTTATGCTTAGATAAAGGTATAACGTTTGAAGGAACGGCCTATTCTGAAACATCAATACACCTAGTTGCCGATGAGACCCGGTTAGCACAGATAGCTCTTAATCTTCTCAATAATGCGTGGAAGTTTACTCAAAAAGGGGAGATCCATTTTTCTACCCGGCTCACGCAAATGAATAACAACGATTATCTAGAAATTAAGGTGTCTGATACGGGAATTGGTATCCCCGCAGAGAAACAAGCAACGATATTTGACCCATTCACTCAGGGCGATGGGAAAACTACGCGTAAATTTGGCGGGACTGGACTTGGCTTAACTATTATTTCCAAGCTCGTAGATACTATGCATGGCACGCTTAACTTGGAAAGTAAAGTAGGTGTAGGGACACGCTTTATCATTTGCGTGCCTGTCAAAGTTGTATCACAGCCTAGAGAGCAAATAAATGAACCAATGAAGTTATTTAATGGCGAAGGGCTGAAAGCTTTGATTGTTGAAGACAATCGTGTAAATAGCATCATCCTATCTAAATTCCTAAAGAAAAGAGGTTTTAAGTGTGATATTGCCCTTGACGGACAAAAAGGTTTTGAGCAAGCGAGCAGAACCTTTTATGACGTAATCATGATGGATAACCATATGCCTATTATGGATGGTACTGAGGCTACGAAACGTATTAAGGCTTTATCTTCACCCTATAGTGATAGCATCGTCATCGCTTGTACCGCTGATGCCTTCGAGGAAAACCTAACTAAAATGCGTGAGGTTGGCTGCGCAGAAATCATCACAAAACCAGTCAATGAGGGGGTGTTAGATTCGGTCTTTAATCAATATCTGTCAAACCAAGCTGTAGAAAAGGCCAACAGTCCATAAATTAATCTGCATGACTAGCTTTGGGCACAGAGAGAAATGTTAGGTATAAAAAGCATAGTTTTCATATTCAGTTTGGTTGTGTAACAGTAATCTTATGCTCCGGGCGTTTTTGCGGGGAGGTCACTATTGCCCAGCTCTTTCTAAAATTCCTCGACACCCTTGTCTCAGTTTTTTCCCAAAAAGATTGACAATCGCTGTTCTAACGCCATGAGCTTATAGTGTACATACTTGTCGCCGAGTTTGGTTATCCGGTTTAACTTAGGCTTTTACTCGTGAAACATTATTTCGGAACCAAGCAAATAAACCGCAGTTTTTATTAAATAGAGAACCTTTTGCTTTTGGAAGCGAGTGTCATTGTAGCGGTTTGGCAGCTAATTCCTTGATTCTTCATGACTCGTTGAATATTGGCAGCGCTAAACACATACGCTTGAGCGGGTAGCTTGCTATGAGTAAGTATATAACCAATGTGGTTCAATGGAACTAAATCAAGAACCTACGATCTGGTCAGCTACATCCACTCTCTCTCGCAGCCCTATTCCTAAACCTCTTTACAAAACAACCAACTGGAAGCAATACAACCAATCACTCATTAACCGTGGTTCTCTGACCTTTTGGTTTGATGAAGAGGCGATAAGCGGTTGGGCGCAAAGCAAACAGAATAAGCGCGGGAGACCACGTCGGTTCAGTGATTTGGCTATCACGACAGCACTCATGGTGAAACGCGTGTTTTCTATGCCACTGAGAGCGCTACAAGGATTTGTCGACTCGCTATTTAGATTTCCATGTTCCATTAAGTTGTCCACATTACACCTGCATCAGCGTAGAGCTAAGCAAGTTGGGGGCTCATTTAAGGAGCAATACAGCACCTAGCCACTGATGTTACTGGCCTTAAGGTTTATGGCGAAAGCACATATTGCAGTCGATACAAGCACTCATGAAATTATTGCAGCCGAGCTAAGTTTATCGACGGTTACAGATGGAGAAGTCCTCCCTAACTTACTGAAACAAACACGCCGAAGCCTCCTTGAGGTGTCTGGTGATGGCGCTCACGACACGAGAGCGTGGTCACCCCCGAAATCTCGCCGTGGGTTGCCAGAAGTTATACGGCTCACATAAGTATTGGAAAGAGCGGTATGGATACCACAGACGTTCACTGTCAGAAACAGCGATGTATCGAGTTAAACAGTTGCTAGGAGGGCGATTGAGCTTAAGAAATTACAATGCGCAGGTGGGTGAAACTTACGCGATGATAAAAGCGTTGAACAAGCTTACTGGGTTAGGTATGCCTGAAACTTGTCGTATTGACTAAAAAGCATGCGAAACGGGGTAGCTCTATCTCTAAATTTAATTACGCAACAAAACCGCTCTTAGGATTTCTCGATGCCGCTAAAAATTGTCATAAGTTTTGCGTTCACTCTTATCGTGAGCGAGACATATTCTATTTCGCCCCTGTTTCTTTGCTTCATATAAAGCATTATCCGCTAGCTTAATCACCTCTTTGACTGTCTCCGCTTGTGAGAGGCTAGCGCATCCTATAGAGATGGTCACTTGCTGATCTGATTCGTATTCTAGGGGGGCTGTGAGGTTTTGTTCACTCACCAATATTCTTAAGTTATCAGCGATCTTGCTGGCGATTTCAAGATCTGTTTGAAGAAGTAAAATAGTGAATTCCTCTCCACCATAACGACAAACTAGATCAGAAGAGCGTGTATTGTTTTTCAGAACATTAGCGACGAGCTGCAAAACTTTGTCCCCTAGTAAGTGCCCATAGGTATCATTGAATTGCTTAAAAAAATCAATATCTATTAATAGTAAACTATTTATTTCCTGGTTCAGGTTTTGTTGCTCAAATACTGCTTGGATTTTTTGATCGAACTCTGATCGGTTATACAATCCAGTTAACCGGTCAGTAATTGCGGATTTATGGAGTTGTTTTTCAAGGAGGCGTCTACGTTTATCGAATTGCTCATAAGTAATACCACTAGCCAGCATTGTAAAGGTGATATACGTACAGACCACCACTACATAGATAGCAAAACCGCTGGTTTCATCATCCAAAATATAAGTGGTGAGAAAGCCGCCAGCTAGGCAAAATAACAACCCAAAGATTAACTGCGTACGCGCTATTTTCGCTCCTAAAGTAGGTAATAAGAGTGTTTTAAGTGCGCCTCGGTGGGCTGTGAGACCAAAAATTGATATGGTTAAAAAGAACCCTAATATAGTGGTGACCGGAGACATCTGGCCATAAAATGAATCAATACCATAAGCGTAACCAACGGCTGAGACAAATGGGAGGAAAATAGCGGTAATGGCAAAAATTTGTATTAGATACCAAGGACGTCTATTTAAGAGGAAAAAAATGGCTATGACAGCAAAAAGTTGCATTACTGATGTATTAAACCCCATCTCGATGGGAGACTCTGCGTGAAGTGGGGTATCAAAAAAGATGAAATAACTTAGAACAGGGTCAATTAAATTAATTCCAGTACTTTGTTGATAGAAACGAATGACAAGTATGAAAAAAGCAAGGCTTACGAGGCTTCTGGTTATCTTCAGACTCTTTTTCCGCCAAATACAGGCGCAAGAAAGAAGTAAAAAGATAAAAGCAGTTATAGGATGCGTAGCTGCCCCATGGCTTGTTGGTCGATAGAGCCATTTAATATCAAAAAGATAGGAAGCTAAAATGAGAACAGACAAAGCTGCAATCACCTTGCAGAAAACTTGGCTGTAAAAAAGAGTGAGTGAAGTGAGTGCTCGTTTTTTTTTTGCCATTTATATATCGCCTTCATTGGGTGTCTTAGGACTTAACTTTTATAGATAATGATTCAATCTAGGAGATTTTTCCCAAATACTGCGTTTAATATTATCATTAATAAGGATGGGGATCCCGCCTTCGGTTTCAGGCCTATCGAACTAAATTTGGGTTCACACTAAGTACCATTACGTTAAATAAATCATCACATGGCTATTGATTTTTCAAACATAACCCGCACATAAGCATAGAGTCACATTCATAAATCACCTTCCATTTGATTTGATAGTAATCTCTTGTGACTCAACCAACCGATCTCGACCCCATGCCACCCGCGTAATTCATATCGTGGAATATTGCCCATCAGAGAGTAGAGAGACCGTCTAATTATGAACTATTTTTGTCTCGTCATTATAGATAGGATATAACAATTTCATATAAAAAAACTAATTCAATGAGAAATTGCTATATAAAAACTATTGAAATAATTGTTCGTAAACACTATAAAAAACCTTGAAAAGGTTGTCTTATCAAGAGGCCTTTTCATCACTCTTGTTTTTATTTTGTATTGCTTCTTATGGAGGATATATTATGAGCTCAATTGACCTATCTCCACTATACCGTAGTAGTGTTGGGTTTGACCGTCTAGCATCATTAATTGATCATGCCATGACCAGTGAAACTGCTATCAACGGTTACCCACCATATAACATTGAAGTTCTAAAAGAGAATCGCTATGCCATCACCCTGGCCGTAGCCGGATTTACTCAGGAAGAGCTTGATATTCAAGTAGAAAAGAGCGTGCTAAGTGTACGTGGGCAAAAATGTGCTGATAAAGAAAATAAATATCTGTATCAGGGTATCGCCAATCGTACATTCGAACGTAAGTTCAACTTAGCTGATTATGTTGAAGTTACGGATGCAGATCTTTCTAACGGATTGTTAACTATTACTCTGGTGAAAGAGATACCTGAAGCTATGAAGCCTAAGTCCATCACTATCAATAAAAACTGTGATGTATTAGAGCATAAGGCTGAAGAGACAAGCACCAAAGATAATAAAGCTGCTAAAGGAGAATGATAGTGTGAAAGCACATTATCATTTTTGAAAGGGGAACGGCTCCCAATCGGGAGCTGTTCTTGTGTCTAAATCTGGGTTCACAATATCCCTATCTGGCAGGGTAGTTGTCACTGTTAAAATTTAACCAGTTTGGGCGATAAAGAGTAATTGTGTCTCGTATCTCAGTAGAAAGAAAAGAAGCTATATTGAAGAAGCTGCTGCCTCCCTATTCGATGTCAGTTAAAGAAGTGTCCGAAGAGGAAGGAATTAGCACTGCGACCCTGTATTATTGGCGCCCGCAACTCAGAAGTTCAGGAGCCACCGTGCCAAAGAGCAACACTTCATCAGAGCAGTGGTCTGCTCAAACTAAACTCGCCATTGTCGCTGAAACCTATTCAATGACCGAAAATTAACTGCTCAAGTTGGTGGACTTAAAGAGGCTATTAGTTCTTATTTTGAGCCGGAAACACAGAAACAAAGCTCGAGCGAGCATCCTGTCAGGACGATTGCTGTTAGTTCTGAAATTGATAATGATCTAGGTATTAGAGGTAGTTCAGCTAAGGATAATAGTAAGAAAACAGCACTGGATTCGGTGAGTTACTTGTCTACACGAGTAACAGCGAATTTAACACCATTATTATCTAGTGAAACAATAAATAAGCTACAAGATGCGCTAAGCGAAGGCAATATTTCATTTAAATTTATTCAGAATATCGCCTTGAATAAAGGGGATCTGAGTCTAGTTCGTGAACTGGCGCTTTCTACTGTCCCTAAACAAGAGAAAAATTATTCAGGGCATCTAGGATTAATAGTGGACTCACTTTCACACAAACGTCCAAATGTAAGCGCCACTATGCAAGGTTTACAAGGTTTTATTGATACATCGGCCTTGCAATGGCATGAAAAAACGGCAAAAAAACCTGAAGACGCGCTTGATGCGAATGCTCATGCTCGTTTTGATGGGGATTTAATGAGTTCAGCTTTGGATCAAATGTCGAAAAGTGACCTGAAAGCGACATTAACGCAATTGGAAGGTGCTTTTGGTCAGCGTTTACGAGGCGTTTTTAGGTTGGTTGCTGAACAAGTTCCGTCGTCATATCTGGCGCAAGGTGACAATGTTTTAATCTCGACTGCCATGCGTTTCAGTGGCCTAGTAGAAGGCTTGATGACGGCATTGGGTGAAAAGTTGGGTGAAGCGACCGACGTTCGGTTCAAGGATTGTGATTTCGTTAGTGAGCTTTCAGAACTAACAGCGATTGAGAAGGCGGCATTAATCAAAGTAGGAATTAAAGAAGAAATGTTGCTCTAATTTTCCCTTCGAGCGGTAACGACTGTTTTTATAATTCACACATAATGGAGGTTTTCTGTGTCAAAATGGCCGATTAGTTTTTTATTTGAGAAGAATCAATCTCGCCTGGAAGTCGCTGTTATTGACTTGGATGTAAAGCAAAGGATAAGTGATTTTTATCAGCTTGCTCAAAAACGATACTTGTTAGAAGAATTTTTATTACTTCTAAATCGTAGTCAATACAATGTTTTTCAAAATGACGTACTCTCTTGCCTTTATCGCTTGGGTATAAAGAGAGTCGATTTAAAAGTGGGCAGTAAAACGTTGAATATTTTATAAAACTCTGACCAGAACGTTATATAAGGGCTTCAAGGAAGGTAATAACCGTAGTCTTTCGGTCTTTTTGTGACGTTGTCACAATGAAAGTTGGGTGAGGCGATCATTCCCCTCACTCAATTAGTACCTGAATATGATAACAATAAGGCCGATGGGTAGTCGTCGCTAAACCAAGACAACAACATATAACGCTCCTAACTGTTCATTAGATGAGTAGTACAAAGGTCTGTGAGATCCGATACAGTTAGGCTTGCGATGGATATTCTTTCTCTACATTACTCTTGTGGCCAATCACCAAATGCACTGTAGGGTTCTGTGGTTTAACTGAAATTGCGATTTTCATGTTCATGTTACGGTTGTTTTGCAAGTAACCGACCGCCGCATTTAGTTCTGGAACATACTGAGCCACACCCACCGACACTCCACCTTCCGTTGTTTGAGTGAAAAATAGGAAGTGTCATATCCGTCCTTTTCTCTTCTAGTAACCCATGTGTTTTTCTAGGCTAACAGCGTAAGAAGAGAAACACCTCGAAGTAATACTAATTTATGCTCCCTGAGTTTGAATTACCCTCTGACGCTGATAAATCGAAACGCTAATCTTAGTATTCAAGGGGCCATTCATTTTGTAAAACAGCAAGCTTAAGCGGCTGAATAAGAACCGTGACCATTTAATGAAATTAAGAAGAAAGCCTCTCACAGCGCCATACTGCTCTTTTTAGGCTGCAATATTGACAGCACTAAAAACCCTCGCCCTGCTAAGCCATACCATCCGGATGAAGGTGGACGTTAAGTAAGGAGATGATGAAAGGGAGCCACCTGACTCAGCGTTTAATCGAAGAAGGTCCCTGTCGTATGACAAAAGAAGGTTGCCGCGCCGTTTTTTTTGCTTGTCCTTAAGTATTTATTTTTCTATTGATTTAATTATTTATCTTTATACGTAGTGTTCATAAGCGCAGCCCCTTATTGATGGCCATTATAGCGGTCTTTTTTATCCTTCCTTTCTTGCACGGCCTTTCTTATAAAAAACCGTGAATAGAGAAATCCCTTCCGAATGAGACTGCGTGCGCAAGATAACCCTGAATAACCTGTTGGGAGAAACCAGAAAAATGAGAGATAAAGCAGGGTAGGATAAGGTTCAGACGTGCTGATCCCTCCGCTTTCGCGGAGACAAAAATATCCCTTTAATTAGGGGCTAAGTCGGGTTGATACTCACTAAAGAAGGCTGAGGTTGTTTGAGCGTACATGTTTAATGTTGACGCATTGAAGATCTCTTGTATCCCTGACGCGATCTTACGGAAAGAGAGCCACTGAAAGCTCAGTCCTTTCTTGGTCTGGCGTTCCCGTGTTGCGAGGATCAATTCGCTGATGTTGGTGTAACGCACGACTTTTAAGTCATTAAAGAAGCGAGGTGTAAACTGTTTGTACGCGGGTGCACTGCGTATCGTCCCTTCGTCTTGGTCGACACACACATTGATCCGCTCACTGTGAAAATAGCTGGCACGCTTTAGATACTTCACCGCTTTAGCAAAGGACTTCGGCGAAATAAACTCTCCAAAGCGCAACGCATAATCTTCTTGAAGCTGGTCGTAGCTGATGGTTTTCAATCCCGCTTCGGTGGGCAAACCGATGCGCCCGCCAATGAGGTCTGTGTTCGGCAGAGTGCACGCTAATACTTTCGCAATTAAGGTGCGACACTGCACATTATTCACCGCTTCACCGCCCCATGCATTAAGTGACGGGAAACGATTGGGGTTGGTAATAAATTCTTCACACCCTTTTAAGATCCGCGCGTATTCTGGCGGCAGGGTTTCTACTTTACCGCTTCGAAGCAACCGGCGAGACTTGAATCCGATCTCAAAAGGCGTCTTAGGGTTCCGCGCGTTCTCTTCTTCAACGACACGTTGATACAATTCAATCAAATCCAGTTTCCGATCCTTACGCTTACGGCGATACTCCGCATCGTAACTCGATTTATCGAGCGGGGGAGGGGAGGAGTCGTGTCCAGGCGTCTTCATAACATTCACCGTCCACGTTTAAAACACACAGCACTTCATCCCGAGGGATAAACAAGCGGTGTGATTGAGAATGTGTTGTTTGGGCTTTAGCCCACGCCAAGGCTGAGTCAAATGCGTCATATTTTGAGGTCCAATAGGTTTTTGAGGTTGTTCAGATTCCACACCAAACAATGAAATTTCAACCTATCTCAACCGAAAAAATAAATCAAACGCCGGTTTTTTAGACACAAAAAAGCCGTCTACTATTGGAAAGACGGCTTTTTTGCGAATGCTATATAGTCGAGTTGGAGGCCCAACACACTCTAAACCTTAAGAAAACACACTACATAAGGCACTACTGGTTAGCGAGCAATGTCGTGTGTTTTAACTTTATAGACCTCATGTAAGTATAGCGTGTCGTCGCCTGGTATTTCAATCTTTAAGTAACCTTGTGGTTTTTTCCTTTACATAATCTAAATAATACGCACGGATAAAAAACCGATAAATAACAGAAAGATAACAAATAACCTTAGAAAAATTTATAGCACATTGAGGGAGTGAAATTAAAATAATTAATATATTAATTATGCCTAATAACAATAGCGCCAACATTAAAACCCCATTTATTTTCTTTAAAATCAGCACCTTAATTTGGTGCGTATTATTTAGATTATGTTAAATTCAAGAAATGATAAGTAAGTCACAAACTCAACAAAATTAGACGCCAGTGAGCGATTACATGACTCATTGATGTTTCGGTCTAAACGAGAGCGTTTCGGTTTTTTCTATTTAGGAAGACTTTTGTATGAATTTTAAATCAGAATGTAGGGTTGAGAACAAGGAAGTCGGTATCGCTTTTAATCTCTCATCAAAGGCGAATAAAACGTTAACGCTCTCGGCGAAAAGAGCAGAGCGGGCCAAAAAGCGCGAAGGGAAACTTCGATTAGAAGATCACCTCAAACGTTTTCCTAATTGGTCGCTGTAACGAATGAGATTGCCGTCTGGGATTATTACCTCAGATGGCCTCGAAGGTGGGCTGCCTTCACGATTGCAAAAAGCGCCGCAGAGGGGCGCAGGCCTGCGTAATATGCCTAACAAATTCAGGAGCCCTCTCTGGGGCGACGTCCAAGGCTGTTTTTCTACTCAATTAAGCACGCTGGTTGAGTGGTGAAATAGAGTTACTTGGGAATACCAGACACCACATCCTTTGGATGTGCGCATTCTACTACAAGAATGCTCAAGCCAGTTTGTAGCACGGCTCTTGAAAGAGAGCCCATCGTTTTGTTTTTTAAAAGAACAAAACAATGTCCTAACAAGGAGTGTGAACGATGCAGATTATCTACGGATATTGTCGTGAAGATGAGGCCGTGAGTTTATTAGGCCACTTTGTTGAACAAGGTGATTTTGTCAGCGTCAAAGAACTGGGAACGGTTGGGCGTGAACACATGGCGTTTGCCGCTTTGTTGCCTTTTACTGGGCACCTTACATTTCCTTTCTGTTGGAAGGGCGTTCATTTGGTTGCGGTTCAAAAACAAGCTCAGTCAGTTAATCGTCTCACTCTCCCAACCTCAAATAATGCTTGTAAAAAACGTTATCGGAAGCTTAAGAACACCATCATTAGCGCTCAAAATTGGAAGCAACATGTGAGCCGTAATCGTGGTTTGAAGTACGCGAAATCTTCGATGTTTTCTTAAGGATGTGGGAGGGAGCCCCCTTTCCCTCCATCCTGACCATGTACTTGATAAATTTATCACTCAATAAGGATATTTATTA
>NZ_JBGONU010000069.1:0-18699 GCF_041439295.1 Vibrio sp. 1F253
TGGGTGAGTACACCTTTACTCTACTTGAAGCATTAGATCATGCTGATGGCCAAGCGAAGAATGACCTGATATTTGAACTCCCCGTTTATGCGGTAGATCGTGATGGTGATGACTCATTAATGTCGCCACTGAAAGTGACGGTCAGCGATGATGTTCAAGGCATGCAAAATCAAACGCTGAGCATTACGGAACCAACGGTTGCAGATTTAGCCGCTGGTGTTGTCACGACAGGTACTGTCGATGTCATGCCAAACCAAAGTGCCGACGGGGCAACGATTACCCAGTTTACTTACGGTAACAACGTGTACACGTTAGTTCAGGGGACAACCGGAGAGCAGGTTTTCCCTGTTGCTGAAGGTAAACTGTATATCACTCTGGAAGGTGATGTCCGTTTCGAACCTAATCGCAACCTCAATCATTCAGGGGGCGATATTGTTAAGACTATTACGGTCATGTCTGAAGATAAAGATGGTGACGAAGTCACGTCGACCGTTACGCTTACCATTTCAGATGGTGCTCCACCTGTTATTGATAACATACCACCAGTCGCCTTGGCTGAAGCAAACTTGCTTGATGGCACCTCTCCGAGCATAACGGTCACTCAAACCGGAACAATGACGTTTACATCTGGTAGTGATGATGTGAACCACTTCCGTATTGATACTGCGCAGTTCAACACAACTGGGGACCTAAAATCGGATGGTCTGGTTGTTAAGCTAAAAGAAGATCCTCTAAACAGCGACAATTATATTGGCTTCGTAGAAAACGGTGGTGTCCAAACGGACATTTTCACCATCACTTTTGATAGTTTGGTGCTTGGTCAATATACCTTCACATTGTTAGAAGAGTTAGATCACCTGCCTGTGCAAGGTAATAACGATCAAATCTTCACCTTGCCAGTTATCGCTGTCGACAAAGACGACACGGATTCAGTAATTAAGCCTCTTACGGTGACCATTACTGATGATGTCCCCGTTATTACGGATACTGCAGTCTCGAGTACGTTTGTTGTTGATGAAGATGATTTAGGCTCTGTTGTGGCTCAAGCGACAGGCTCGTTTGTGACCACAGAAGGTGCAGACCAAGTTGAGGCTTATGAGCTACGTAACATCTCTGACCTAGAAGATGCTCTGACATCAGGCAACGAAGCGATTTCGATCACTGAGGTAACTGGGGCCGCGGACACAACCACCTACCAAGGTGCGACCACAAGCGGGACTCCGATTTTTACTTTTGCACTGGGTAACGATGGGTCATACACATTTACCTTGCTTGGCCCTCTAAATCACGCTACTGGATCAAATGACCTAGCCATACCATTTAATGTTGTGGCGGTAGACGGTGATGGCGATGACTCCAACCAGTATCAACTACCAATTCAAGTCATTGATGATGTTCCGGTAATGGCGCCGCCGACGGGCGAAACGGTTGTCGATGAAGACGACCTTTCAGGCATAGGTTCGGATCAATCTGAGGACACTATCATCAATGGACTGTTCACCGTCGATGAAGGTGCCGATGGCGTTGTGAAGTATGAACTGGTTGATGAAGATTTAGTCTTGACCGGTTTAACCTCCGATGGAGAAAGCTTAGAGTGGCTAGCTGTTTCACAAAGCGGCACAAAATTCACATACGTTGCTCAAACTGTGACCAGCAATGAAGCGGTGTTTGAGATTGTTTTCGATACCTCTGATAACAGCTATCAATTCGAATTATTTAAACCACTGAAGCACCCTGACGCTGAAAACGAGAATACGATAAATCTTGATTTCTCCATCGTTGCTGAAGATTTTGATCACGACCAATCGAATGCGATCGATCTGAAGATCACGGTGACGGATGATGTTCCATTAGTGACAACACAATCGATTACTCGTGTTGAAGGTCAGGGTTATCGCGGTTCTATAGTCGATATGTTTGCTGATGCTACAGATGTCGGTGCCGATGGTGCGGTACTGAGCAAAATTGAGGCATTTGACGGAAGTGGAATTGTTTTCCGTTCAGGGAACAGTGGGTCTTACAGTAGTGACTTCGATTTAATTAGTGGTAGCCAACAGATTCGAGTTTACGAGCAAATTAATGGCTCTGTTGATCCTCGAGAACTGGGTAGACTGAAAATAAACTCAAATGGTGAGATTGAGTTTAGAGCCAATAATTACTTAGAGCATGTTGGTGATGAAATTAATTTCTCTATTAATGTAACAGCGAAGGATGGCGATTCAGATACGTCATCGACACCCTTGGACATCACTATTACGGATAGGAATTCGTCGAAAATCGCGCTGACAGTGACCACCTTTGAGGATGCGGGTAGAGACTCAACAATACCATATGCTGCAGGTAATGCTCCAATTCTTGAAAATATACAAGACAACCAAAGCGGTTTACCTAATTCACCAGCTCAAGTTGCGCTTCAGGTTAACCTGAATGACAGGGATAACAGCGAGTCTATCGGTCAACTGATTATAAAAAACAGTAACCATAGAGGCACGTTCTATTACTTTGAGGGTGGTGAGTATCACAAGTTAACGCCTGAAACTAACGGTCAAATATTATTTGGACCGCCTCAAATGCAACAAAGCTATGCTTTAAACCCAAGTGAAGTAAGACAAACCATTGCAACCATCGAAAACCTTTATTTCGTTCCTGACCAAAACTATGGTTCAGATAGTAATGGCGTTGAGATCCGCTATCAATTGGAGATCGATAATGGAGGCACTCTTGACCACAAAGTAAACTCAAGTTTCAAAATCGAGATTGAAGCGGTAGCGGATATTGCAACTTGGGATGATGGCAATAGCATTTATCAGTATCAAGTCAACGAAGATGAAGACAATGTCACATTACAGCTGAATGCAGAATCACAAGATAACACTCAAACTGAAACGATCACTTATGAGTTAGAAGTTATCGAAGGCGACGGGAAGTTTGAGCTTCTTGATAAAGACGGCAATGTGCTTACGCTGACGGCGGATGGTGTATATAAAATAGCGGCAGAAGACATTAACACCACCGTGGTTAACCCTATTGATAATTTCTCGGGTCAGATTAAATTCAAAGCAACAGCGGTTACAGAAGAAACACTGAATCCTTATGAAGATACTGCCAACGGCGGAGCAAATGATAAAACTGAGGCCCGTTCTGTAGAGCAAAACATCATTATTGATGTCACCGCTGACGCGGATGCTGGAAAGTTCAGTGTTAATCGTATTCAGATTAACGAAGACAATATAGATGATCCTGATTACATAGGTCCGCTAGCTAACAAAGATGCATTCACGTTAGACGAAATTATTACCATGACAGAGTCGGTCGATACGGATGGCTCTGAAGAACTGTTTGTTCGTATCAGCAATATTACAGAAGGCGCAGTGCTTTACTTCGTAGGTACAACCACGGTAGTTCCTATTGTCAGTGGTACCAATTACCACGAAATAGCGTATTCCGATTTGGCTAATGTTGAGGTGGTTCCAACTAAACACAGCAATGTGGATTTCACTTTTGATGTTACAGGTGTAGTGAAGGACACTGCAAACCTGTCAACCAACCCACAACAAGTCGATGTAGAAATACTCGGTACTAAAACGGTTAACGTTGAAGTGAAAGGGGTTGCTGACACACCTTATGGTGGGACGAATGGTACCGATTGGACCGCAATTACAGATGGTACTGCAAGCGGCGTTCAAACGACGATTCAAGAGAGTCAAAACGGCGACAGCTTTGCTCTGCTTGACTTCACGGTATTGTCGGGTGAGAGAAAGCCTGCTTCAGGCACTACACCATTACCGGACGATGGTTCCGAATCAATAACGGTCATCTTATCGGGTATTCCTGATGGCGTTATAATCGAGGATGGTGACGGTACGGTTATTGATCTTAACTTTGTGGGTTACGAAACCGGACCTGGCGGTAGCCCTGATTTATCAAAACCTATCTACGAAGCCAACATTACCGAGGCGGGTACAACGTCAGGTATTCGTATTCGACCTGTCGATTCTTCGACCGAGAATATCCACATTCAAGGCAAAGTGATCGTAACGGAAAACGACGGTCACACACTTTCTTTTGATCAAGAAATTCGAGTGTTGGTTGAGCCTATCATCGATACCTCAGCAACCTACAACAACGTCACAAACGGGAACGAAGATACTGCTATCAACATCGATTGGCATCCTGAAGGCGTTGACTATATCGACTCTGATGAGCATTTCACTTCAATTAAGATTTTCGGTATTCCACCGGGTGTCACACCCACCGTAAATGGTGATGTGACTGTTGTGAATGATGGTGCGGGTACGTTAACGATTACCCCTAAAGACGCGAATCAGACGCCGGAACAATTTACCCAAATTGCACTAGCGAATAACTTTATTCAAATGACTCCGCCAACGGACTCTAGCGTTGATTTCACATTGACGACAGAGGTAGACGTTGAGGAGCGTGATCACGAATATGTGGACTCTTCTAACCCAGGTGAGGGTATTGCGACTGCGACGGTTAAAGGTACGATCAATGTTATCGTAAGACCCGTTGTTGAGACTCATGATGGCATCGATAATCAGCTTATCGTCGACGACGTGGCTGGAACTGGTTCTTTGGGTACGGTGAGCGCCGATCCTTTGACTGGTGTACTCAAGTTTACAACCAACAGCGACAATCCGTCCGCCACGGATGAATTTGTTATTCGATATCAAGAAACCGATGCATCATCTGCTATTGAGGAAGTCGACCAACTGGTTATTCAATTAACGAATAATGACACGAATAAGACTCCATTATCAGATGACGTATTGAATCAATTACTCGTTATTGGCGCGGCTTATGAAGGCGATGGTCGTTGGGTTGTGACGAATGAGGACTTGTTTAGTATCAGTGCTCCTAATGGTCTTGGTTTCCCTCCTATTTCTAATCTTCCAGACGTATTCAATGACATCAAGATGACTATCTTTAGTACGGTGGTTGATCGCGGTGATGGTGTTGAGGTTGAGTCATCTCCTGCCGTTATTCGGGAAGGCGAAGTGACATTATCATTTCCAGAAGTACTTGTTGGGGGAGGCGAGGTTGCAGCTAACATTACAATGGATGCTAATAGTGTTGTCGACGCTATCGAAGACACGCAACTTGATTTAGGTGCAGCACTAAATGGTGTGATCACTTTCTCTGGAGAAGATGCTTCGGTAGACCAAGTGACCATTATCATTGATGACTCCGTGACCATTAACCCAGGAGGCACTTTCCCAATTAGTTTAGCGGGAAGCAGTGAAGTCGATTTTGTTAATGGAAAATATGTATTTGAGACAACCGTTGAACAGGGCGTTCCAACTGATTTCTCAGGGCTGTTACTTAACTTGCCTGCCGATTACTCGGGTGACTTTAGATTACCTCTAACCATAGTGACCAAAGATACGCTCTCTGGTGATGAGAAAACGTTAGTTACCGACGTCGTCATCAAAGTCGCGCCAGATGCGGAGACGGACCCTACGATTGAGGTGAATGTCGTCGGTTCGCTTGATGATGCCTTTGATCCTGTTGATAACGACGGTCAGGCTGGACAAGATCCGGTGGGTTACGAAGACACCTACATTCAACTCGACTTCAATTCGACTATTTCGGATCAGGTATCAGGCGTCGAAGGGGGGCAAGAGGCGTTTACATCCATTACTTTGACGTTGGATGACCCTTCAATAGGGGCATTCTATGACAATACGGGTACCTCACTTGTTACCTCAGTCACGTTTAATCAAGCTGAAATCGCGGCGGGGGCGCTCGATAATGTCCTCTTTAGGGCGATAGAAAACTACCCAACTGGAAATGATATTAACCAAGTGCAGATTAATGTAAGTGGTACAGTTACAGATACCGCAACCTACAATGATTCTGCTTTTCCGGTAGGCACTGCAACCGACTCCGATACCTTCAATACAAGTGTTCGTTTTGATGTTGTTCCGGTTGTTGATGATGTACATGTCTCTGGGCCGGGTAGTGATCCTGATGTAATCGAGATTACCGGCAACGAAGACCAGCTTATTTCCTTGTCAGGTACCGGACCTGTATCGATTGCACTGACTGACCTTGATGGATCAGAACAGTTTGTATCGATTAAGTTCACCGATGTACCTGATGGCTTCCAGATGCGTGTAGATGCTGGTTCTGCTTACACTGTGAAAAACAACGGTGGCGGTGAGTGGAGTGTTCAATTGCCTCAAGCTTCTGGACTTTCATTCGACTTAAGTGAAATTTCGATTTTACCGCCTAAAAACTTCAGTGGTACTGCTGAGTTTGGTGTTGAAGTGTTCACTCAAGAGTCGCTACTTGGCGTACCGACTGCGGCTGCAAACTTACCAAGCTTCAAACTGCATGTGGTGCCTGTTGGTGACGATGTTGATACCAATCCTACGGACTCTGTAACAGGCAACGAAGGGCAGAATATTGATATCGAAATCAATGCGACTATTTTAGATAAAGAGTTGTCGGCCACAGGAAGCGGAACGTATACCGAAAATGCACCCGAAACCCTTCGAGTCGAAGTGGCAGGTGTTCCTCAAGATGCTTCTATCTACTACCCTGACGGAACCACTATAGGTAGCTATGATCCAGCGACGCAACTCTGGACACTAAACGTTCCAGCTCAGTCGTTAGATAAGATCGTATTTAACTCTGGCGAACATAATAGTGATACAGGTAATGCTTTGGGTATTAATGGTCCACTGCAGATTACCGTTCGTTCTGTGGATACAGATGCTGATAACACGGAGCATTTAGGCACACCAACGAGTTTCAATGTTGATTTAGTGATTGATCCTATCAACGATCAACCGACCTTTGTCAATGTGACTAACCTTGAAACGACAGAAGACTCTACTGGTGTGGCAATCAACAACTTTAGTATCTACGATATCGACGCAAACTTTGATAATCCAGATGCACCGTATGTACTGACGCTAAAAGTTGACCAAACACTGCCGGGTGCACAGGGCGAGTTTGTACTCCCAAGCACTCAATCCAATGGTGTGACATTTGTATTGCAGGCTGATGGCTCACTTGTCATGACAGGTAAAGAAGCTGACATCAATGCAGCGCTAACTAATGGCGAGGTTACGTTCAAACCGGACCCGGATCAGAACTATCTCAATCAGGGTGGGTTAGTGACCATTAATGCTACGATCGATGACGGTGGTAATAACGGTTTGATTGATGCGGGTGATCCGAATACCGCTCAAACGAATCAAACTACCTTCACTATTAAAGTGACGGAATATAATGATGCTCCGATAGCGGCCAATGTTGATTTGGGCTCGATTCCGGAAGATGGCCAAATCGTGATTGTTGAGGGTGACTTGATTACGGCAAGCTCTGATATCGAAAATCATAACCTTACCGTAACAGATATCAGCCTTACTCAAAATCAAGGTCAAGGTCAAGGTCAGCTTCAGAGGTTTGAGAACATTGCTGGGGCGGATGACAATTCGATTAATGGCCCATACTGGGTGTTCACGGCAGCTGATGATTATAATGGAGACGTCAAATTCAATTACTCCATTATCGATGATGGTACAACCGACGGTTCGCCGGACTTCAAAGTGGGCAGTGCGGAAATCAGCCTTGTAGTTACAGAAGTTAACGACCAACCAGTGGCAACCGATATTGATTTGGGCACCATGCTTGAAGAAGGTCAGCTAATCATCAAAGCTGAAGACCTGATTACAGCGACGACAGACCCTGAGGGGCATGCCATTACGGTAACTAAGGTCGAAATCGATCAAGGTCAGGGGCAAATTCAGAAGTTTGAGAACGTTGGTGGGGCGGATGACAATTCGATTAATGGCCCATACTGGGTATTCACGGCAGCTGATGATTACAATGGCGATGTTACATTCACCTATACAGTAGAAGATAACGGTACAACCAATGGCTCAAATGATTTCTTAACGGATACCGCGGAAATCAGCGTTGTGGTAGAAGGTGTTAACGATACACCTGTTGTTAATGGTGACAATGTCACTGGTTTTATTGATGAAGAATCGAGTCAGCTGCTGAGTGGCATCAATGTCAGTGATCCTGATTATGTTGATTCATTTTCTAATGACTTGATGACGGTCACTTTGACGGTGGATTACGGAACGTTAAATGTGTCGCTGCCTGCCGTGACAACTGTGATGGTGAATGGCAACAACACAGGTTCGGTTATCTTAGTAGGTACGTTGAGCGACCTAAATGCATTGATTGACACACCGACTAGCCCTGCGGGTGTTTATCTGGATGCGAGCCTGTCTCCAACCAATAGCATTGGCTTGGAAGTCATCGCGAAAGATAGCGGAAACCCTTCTGGTATCGTCATTGAAACCACGCCAGTTATCTATGATATAGCAGTGACTCCTGTGGCGAATGCGCCGACCTTGTCGATTGATACTGCGTCTAACTACGTCAGAAATATCACCGCTAACCAGTCTGTAAGCGCTAGTGGCGTTCCTTTGGTTGGTATTATTGCAGCCTTGACCGATATTACGGAAGAGCTAACGCTACGTATCAGTGATGTGCCTGCTGGTGCTCAAATTACGAGTGATGTGGGTTCAGTGACTGATGTCGGTGGTGGAGTTTGGATTGCCACGGCGGATGCGATTGACACTGTGAAAGTGGTCGGACTTTCTGATACGCCGGGAAGCTACACACTCAAAGTGGAGGCGGTTTCAGAAGAGCTAGATAACAGCGATACTGCAACATCGGCTTCGATAGATCTGAACTTGAACATTGTGTCTAACGGGGTTGACATCGATTTAGCTACAGAAACCGACGATGTTCAGTTATTGGCAGGGGCTGGCAATATCGACCTGACAGCGGGATCTGGAAATGATCGTCTGGAAGGTGGTTCGGGTGACGATACGTTAGTTGGCGGTGATGGTAACGACACGCTCATCGGTGGAGGCGGTTCCGATATTCTGACTGGTGGCGACGGTATGGATTCGTTTGTATGGTTCAACATCGAAGATGGTGTCGAAGATACGATTACCGACTTTAGCCTATCTGAAGGAGACCAACTCGATCTAAGAGAAGTGTTACCTGAGCTGAAAAGTGCCTCACCAGATATAACAACACTGCTGCAACACATTGATGCGAAGGTTGACGGGGATGATATTGAACTTACGATTAACCCTGATGGCTTAGGCACGACAGAACAAGTGATTGTGGTTGAAGATCTTGCGCCTCAGCTGACGTTAAATGGCACCATGCCTTCTGATATTCTGGATGCGCTAGTGCAACAAAATGTCATGACTCACGGTTAACGCTCAATTGATAAGCGCTAGTGATTAGAAGTGAATAACTAAACCATAACGAAATATGTCAGCAATGCTGGCCTATTTGTTATTAAATCTTGCTGAATGAGCCCCGATAAAACAATAGCCTCGATAAAACAACAAAAAGCCCATGCTGTCGGGGGAAAGCATGGGCATTATTTTATGTGTTATATCAGCTAAGCGAATAGTGTTCTTTCTCTATACTATTTGAGAATCGCTCCATCATTTAGCTTTTTTGCAGGGTTTTTGGCCGCATTAACCAGTAGGATACCAACGGTTAGTACCATCGAACCACATAGTAGGAACAACAAGCGTCCTGTTGGTTCGTTTGGAATCAGAGCCATTGCTAGGATACCGAAACCTGCTGTGCTGATAAGCTTACCAAGCATTGAACGCTGTTTAGTATCTAGGTTTTGTTGCTCTTCACCTTCCGCTACTAATGGTGTGTTCCAGTTAGTGAATAGTTGGTCAACTTCTTTCTCACGTTCAGGCGATAGGCCTTTGTAGAAGCGAGAAGTTAGCATGAAGTAACCACCAGTAAACACTACGTGAGCAGCTAAGCTAAGACCTACTTTCAAGTCGCTCCATTCACGGCCAGTAAGCGCTGTTTCCATACCGAATAGGTGCTCGATGTCTTCTGCTTGAAGCGAGATACCGAAGATGTAAGAAACGAAACCACCAACCACGAGAGTAGACCAACCAGCCCAGTCAGGCGTCTTACGAATCCACATACCAAGTAGTACAGGGATAAGCATTGGGAAGCCAATTAACGCACCTACGTTCATTACGATATCGAACAAGCTCAAGTGACGTAGAGAGTTAATGAACAAGCCAATCGCGATGATGATAACACCCATCATAATAGTCGTTAGCTTACTTACAATAACCAGCTCTTTCTGAGTCGCATTTTGACGAAGAATCGGGCTGTAGAAGTTCATTACAAAGATGCCAGCGTTACGGTTCAAACCTGAATCCATAGAAGACATCGTTGCAGCGAACATTGCTGACATAAGAAGACCAACCATACCTGCTGGCATTACGTTCTGTACGAATGCTAGGTAAGCAGCATCACCCGCTTTATCACCCATTGAAGCGTACTCTAATGCGAACTCAGGCATGAATGCACTTACGTACCATGGTGGTAGGAACCAAATTAGTGGACCAACAACCATAAGGATACATGCTAGGCCTGCCGCTTTACGTGCGTTTTCACTGTCTTTTGCACATAGGTAACGGTAAGCGTTGATGCTGTTGTTCATTACACCGAATTGCTTCACGAAGATGAACACAACCCAAAGGATGAAGATGCTCATGTAGTTTAGGTTGTTACCTAACATGAAGTCGCCGTCGAAGTTAGCAACAATGTTAGTTAAGCCACCACCGTGGAAGTAAGCCGCAACCGCACAAGTGATTGTCACGGCCATGATTACAAGCATTTGCATGAAGTCAGAAGCAACAACCGCCCAAGAGCCGCCTGTTACTGCCATCAATACTAGAACCATACCCGTTACCACAATGGTTGCTTCCATTGGGATGTTGAATACAGCAGCTACGAAGATAGCGAGACCGTTTAGCCAGATACCTGCAGAGATAAGACTGTCAGGCATACCTGCCCATGTGAAGAACTGTTCAGACGTTTTACCAAAGCGTTGACGAATGGCTTCGATCGCCGTTACTACACGAAGTTGGCGGAACTTTGGAGCGAAGTACATATAGTTCATGAAGTAGCCAAAAGCATTGGCTAGGAATAGGATTACAATAACGAAACCGTCATTGAACGCGCGTCCTGCGGCACCTGTAAACGTCCATGCTGAAAACTGTGTCATGAAGGCGGTTGCACCAACCATCCACCACAACATTTTGCCGCCCCCTCTGAAGTAATCACTTGTAGAGGTGGTGAACTTACGGAACATCCAACCAATCGCGATTAAAAAGAAGAAGTAGGCGAGAACAACAAAAGTATCAATAGTCATCTTTTCAGCCTTTTAAGTTTCATAATTAACTGACACCTAGATTACTCCTTTCGCATGTTTATTTGTACTACAATATGTCTTTAGCGTGATCTGGGGCGCATGTTTATTTCATCATAGATGGCACTTAAAGCCGTTTAAGAGCTTAATTTTTTGCAATTATTTCAAACTTCATCGTTGTCGTCGGATAAATGCTTGAAAGTAAGCATTTAAAATAATAATACAAATGTCCATGTGGTTATAGGGGTTAGTTGAGCGAGCGTGTTGATTTAGAAGTGACAAAACTCTAATAAGTATGGTTAAAAATAAAATAGGTGTGTCCACTTTATATCACGTAATAAAAAAGCGAGCACAGAGCTCGCTTTCGTCGTTGAACAAGTGTCAGCCGGTTAACGCGAACCTATCTATTGACTAGCTCGACAGCGTCACGAACAAGCTTGCCTAGTTCGTCCCACTTACTTTCGTCGATAAGGTTAGTTGGAACCATCCAAGTACCGCCACACGCAAGAACAGAAGGGATCGATAGGTATTCATCTACATTCTTCAAGCTTACGCCACCAGTAGGCATAAATTTAACAGGGTAAACCGCTGTTAGTGCTTTAAGCATACCTGTACCGCCAGAAGGCTCAGCAGGAAAGAACTTCAACGTGCGAAGGCCCATTTCCATTGCTTGTTCAACTAGGCTTGGGTTGTTAACACCCGGTACAATTGCGACACCTTTATCGATACAGTATTGAACTGTACGAGGGTTAAAACCTGGGCTTACGATGAAATCAACGCCAGCTTCGATAGATGCGTCAACTTGCTCGTTAGTCAGTACAGTACCTGAACCGATTAGCATGTCTGGGAATTCTTTACGCATGATGCGAATCGCTTCGATTGCACATTCTGTACGCAGTGTGATTTCTGCACATGGCATGCCGTTTTCAACCAGTGCCTTGCCTAGGGGGATGGCATCTTCAGCACGGTTGATAGCGATTACAGGGATTACTTTTAGGTTTGCTAGTTGTTCATTTAATGTAGTCATGAATTCTTTCTCACGTTAATAATGGGTCTGCTTTCAACTAAGCAAACCCTTGATTAATAGTTAAAGTGCGCAATTATAGAGACAAATCAGGGGTCGCTTCTAGAGGAATGATAGCACCTGGATGCTGAATCACAGTCCCTGCCACAATGTGACCTGCTAATGCTGCATCACGCGCATTGCCACCGCTCAAGCGTTTAGCCAAGAAGCCTGCACTGAACGAATCGCCAGCCGCTGTTGTATCAACGATGCTGTCTACTGGGTTTGGTGCAACGTACTGAGCACTTTGGCTTTCAACCACTAGGCAGTCTTTCGCGCCACGCTTAATGATGATCTCTTTCACACCAGACTCAGACGTACGTGCAATACACTGTTCAATGCTTTCGTCACCGTACAGCTCTTGCTCGTCATCGAACGTCAGTAGCGCTGTGTCGGTGTACTTAAGCATCTTCAAGTACCAAGAAATCGCTTCTTGTTGGCTTTCCCAAAGTTTTGGACGAAAGTTATTGTCGAAGAATACTTGGCCGCCTTGAGCTTTGAATTTGTCTAAGAAGCTGAATAGCTGTGCGCGTCCGTTCTCTGTCAAGATAGCAAGCGTAATACCACTTAGGTAAACCGCGTCAAAAGAAAATAGCTTATCAAGTAGAGCAGGCGTGTCTTGCTGGTCAAACATGAATTTTGCTGCAGCATCATTACGCCAGTAGTGGAAACTGCGTTCACCAGTTTCATCGGTCTCGATGTAGTAAAGCCCTGGTTGTTTGTGATCAAGCTGAGCAATTAAGCTAGTGTCGATACCTTCCGCTTGCCACTTTTCTAACATGTCGGTACTGAATGGGTCAGTGCCTAGTGCTGTTACGTAGCTCGTGTTGATATCTTGCTCTTTTGTTAAGCGAGACAAGTAAAGTGCTGTATTCAGTGTATCGCCACCAAAACTCTGCTGAAGCCCGTCTTGTTTCTGTTGTAGCTCAACCATGCACTCGCCAATGACCGCGATGTTTAATGATTTCATATGCTTACCTTAGCAACTGAGGTTGCGCTAGTTATTATTTTAGGAAATCTTCACGCGCAGGATTGAAGATATCAAGAAGGATGCTGTCTTGCTCTAGAGCAACGGCGCCGTGCATCATGTGTTTACGAGCGAAGTAAGCGTCGCCTTCTTTAAGCACTTTCTTTTCACCTTCGATTTCAGCTTCGAAGCTACCACGAACAACATAACCGATTTGGTCGTGAATTTCGTGAGTATGAGGATGGCCAATTGCGCCCTTATCAAAACATAGGTGTACAGCCATAAGATCGTCAGTGTACGCGACGATTTTACGCTTGATACCACCGCCCAATTCTTCCCATGGGTTTTCATCTAGAATAAAGAAAGAGTTCATTGTGTATCTCCTAATCTGTTTAAATCTTTTAAGTGTTACTTAACTGTGTTCATCATAAGGGAATGAGATTAATTGTAATACAATATATCTAGCGTTGTGTGATATTGATCAAGCGATACTTTATATAGCGCCAATAAATCAACAACTTAACAAATGCCTGATATTTGGTGTTATCTATTCATATCAATAGCTTATGCGGGTTTATGTGATTCTGCTCATCATTTTGCGACGAATAGGTACAATTAAAGCTAATATTGTATTACTTTATATGGAGTTTGAAAATTTAATCAAAGTTTAAACCGATAAACTCTTTATTGAGGGTGACAAAGAATATGACGACTAAACCAGTATTGTTGACTGAAGCAGAAATAGAGCAACTTCACCTTGAAGTGGGCCGTTCTAGCTTAATGGGCAAAACCATTGCAGCGAACGCGAAAGACCTAGAAGCGTTTATGTGCTTACCTATTGATGTTCCTGGTCACGGAGAAGCGGGTGGTTACGAGCATAACCGCCATAAGCAAAACTACACGTACATGAACTTAGCTGGTCGCATGTTCTTGATCACTAAAGAGCAAAAGTACGCTGACTTCGTTACAGAACTACTAGAAGAATACGCAGACAAATATCTAACGTTTGATTACCACGTACAGAAAAATACCAACCCAACAGGCCGTTTTTTCCACCAAATCCTGAACGAACACTGCTGGTTAATGTTCTCAAGCTTGGCTTACTCTTGTATTGCTTCAACCCTGACACAAGAGCAACGTGACAACATTGAGTCTCGCATTTTCGAACCAATGCTAGAAATGTTTACGGTTAAATACGCACACGACTTCGACCGAATTCACAACCACGGTATTTGGGCAGTAGCTGCAGTCGGTATTTGTGGTCTTGCTTTAGGTAAGCATGAGTACCTTGAAATGTCGGTTTACGGCATCGACCGCAACGATACGGGCGGTTTCCTAGCGCAAATTTCTCAATTGTTTGCACCTTCTGGTTATTACATGGAAGGTCCTTACTACCACCGTTACGCGATTCGCCCAACATGTGTTTTCGCTGAAGTCATTCACCGTCATATGCCTGAAGTTGATATCTACAACTACAAAGGCGGCGTGATTGGTAACACGGTACAAGCCATGCTGGCGACAGCGTATCCGAACGGTGAGTTCCCGGCTCTGAATGATGCTTCTCGTACAATGGGCATCACAGACATGGGTGTTCAGGTTGCAGTGAGTGTTTACAGCAAGCACTACTCTTCAGAAAACGGCGTAGACCATAACATTCTTGGTATGGCGAAGATTCAAGACGCAGTATGGATGCACCCATGTGGTCTTGAATTATCTAAAGCATACGAAGCGGCTTCTGTTGAAAAAGAAATCGGCATGCCTTTCTGGCCAAGTGTTGAATTGAACGAAGGTCCTGAAGGTCACAACGGCGCGCAAGGTTTTATCCGCATGCAGGATAAGAAAGGCGACGTTTCTCAGTTAGTGATGAACTACGGCCAACACGGCATGGGTCACGGCAACTTCGATACGCTGGGTATTTCTTTCTTCAACCGAGGTCAAGAAGTGCTACGTGAATACGGCTTCTGCCGTTGGGTGAACGTTGAGCCAAAATTCGGCGGTCGTTACCTAGATGAAAACAAATCTTACGCACGTCAAACGATTGCTCATAATGCAGTAACCATTGATGAAAAATGTCAGAATAACTTTGACGTTGAGCGTGCAGACTCAGTACACGGCTTGCCTCACTTCTTTAAAGTAGAAGACGAGAAAATCAACGGCATGAGTGCATTTGCTAACGATCACTACCAAGGTTTTGACATGCAACGCAGCGTGTTCATGTTAAACCTTGAAGAGCTTGAATCTCCGCTATTGTTAGACCTTTACCGCTTAGACTCTACAAAAGGCGGCGAAGGCGAGCACCAATACGACTACTCACACCAATATGCAGGTCAGATTGTTCGCACTAACTTTGAATACCAAGCAAACAAAGAGTTAAACACGCTAGGCAGCGATTTCGGTTATCAACACTTATGGAACGTCGCAAGTGGTGAAGTCAAGGGCACAGCACTTGTGAGCTGGCTACAAAACAACACGTACTACACTTGGCTAGGCGCAACGTCTAACGACAATGCTGAAGTTGTCTTTACTCGCACTGGTGCTAACGATCCAAGCTTCAACCTACGTTCAGAGCCTGCATTCATTTTACGTAGCAAAGGCGAAACAACACTGTTCGCTTCTGTTCTAGAAACGCACGGTTACTTTAACGAAGAGTTCGAACAATCAGTAAATGCTCGCGGCGTTGTGAAAGACATCAAGGTTGTAGCGCATACAAACGTCGGTTCAGTCGTCGAAATCACCACAGAGAAGTCAAATGTGACAGTGATGATCAGCAACCAACTTGGCGCGACTGAGAGCACTGAACACAAAGTAGAACTGAACGGTAAAGTATACAGCTGGACAGGCTTCTACTCAGTAGAAACAATTTTAAACCCAGAATTAGCAAGCACAGCAGAGCAGGGGAAATAATAATGAGCTATCAACCACTTTTACTTAACTTTGAGGAAGCAGCAGAGCTTCGTAAAGAACTTGGCAAGGATAGCCTTTTAGGTAACGCACTGACTCGCGATATTAAACAAACTGACGCTTACATGGCGGAAGTTGGCATTGAAGTACCAGGTCACGGTGAAGGCGGCGGTTACGAACACAACCGTCACAAGCAAAACTACATCCATATGGATCTAGCGGGCCGTTTGTTCCTTATCACTGAGGAAACAAAGTACCGTGATTACATCGTTGATATGCTAACAGCGTACGCGACGGTGTACCCAACACTTGAAAGCAACGTAAGCCGTGACTCTAACCCTCCGGGTAAGCTGTTCCACCAAACGTTGAACGAGAACATGTGGATGCTTTACGCTTCTTGTGCGTACAGCTGTATTTACCACACCATTTCTGAAGAGCAAAAGCGTCTGATCGAAGACGATCTTCTTAAGCAAATGATCGAAATGTTCGTTGTGACTTACGCACACGACTTCGATATCGTACACAACCACGGCTTATGGGCTGTGGCAGCGGTAGGTATCTGTGGTTACGCGATCAACGATCAAGAGTCAGTAGACAAAGCGCTTTACGGCCTGAAACTCGACAAAGTAAGCGGTGGTTTCTTAGCGCAACTTGACCAACTGTTCTCGCCAGACGGCTACTACATGGAAGGTCCTTACTACCACCGTTTCTCACTACGTCCAATCTACTTGTTCGCAGAAGCGATTGAACGTCGTCAGCCAGATCTTGGTATTTACGAATTCAACGACTCAGTGATCAAGACAACGTCTTACGCGGTATTTAAAACGGCATTCCCAGACGGTACATTGCCAGCTCTGAACGATTCATCGAAGACGATTTCTATTAACGATGAAGGCGTTATTATGGCAACGTCTGTGTGTTACCACCGTTATGAGCAGACTGAAACTTTACTTGGTATGGCTAATCACCAACAAGATGTTTGGGTCCATGCTTCAGGTAAAACGCTATCTGACGCTGTCAATGCAGCAGACGACATCAAAGCATTCAACTGGGGTAGCCTGTTTGTAACGGACGGCCCTGAAGGCGAAAAAGGCGGCGTAAGCATTCTTCGTCACCGTGACGAACAAGACGACGACACGATGGCGTTGATTTGGTTTGGGCAACACGGCAGCGATCACCAATACCACTCTGCACTAGACCATGGTCACTACGATGGGCTACACCTAAGCGTATTCAACCGTGGCCACGAAGTGCTGCACGATTACGGCTTCGGTCGCTGGGTAAACGTTGAGCCTAAGTTTGGCGGTCGTTACATCCCAGAGAACAAGTCTTACTGTAAGCAGACAGTTGCTCACAACACAGTAACGGTTGATCAGAAAACACAGAACAACTTCGATACGGCATTGGCTGAATCTAAGTTTGGTCAGAAGCACTTCTTCGTAGCAGACGACCAGTCTCTGCAAGGTATGAGCGGCACAATTTCTGAGTACTACACCGGCGTAGACATGCAACGCAGCGTGATTCTTGCTGAACTTCCTGAGTTCGAGAAGCCACTAGTTATCGATGTATACCGCATCGAAGCTGACGCTGAACACCAGTACGACCTACCCGTTCACCACTCGGGTCAAATCATCCGTACTGACTTCGACTACAACATCGAAAGCACGCTGAAGCCGCTAGGTGAAGACAACGGTTACCAGCACTTATGGAACGTTGCTTCAGGCAAAGTGAACCAAGAGGGCTCTCTGGTGAGCTGGCTACATGACAGCAGCTACTACAGCCTAGTAACCAGCGCGAATGCGGGCAGTGAAGTAATCTTTGCTCGCACTGGTGCTAACGATCCAGACTTTAACCTTAAGAGTGAGCCTGCGCTTATCTTACGTCAGTCTGGTCAAAACCACGTGTTTGCTTCTGTACTAGAAACGCATGGTTACTTTAACGAGTCTATCGAAGCCTCTGTAGGCGCTCGTGGTCTGGTTAAATCAGTGTCTGTTGTGGGCCATAACAGTGTCGGGACTGTTGTTCGCATTCAGACTACTTCTGGTAATACTTACCACTACGGTATTTCAAACCAAGCTGAAGACACGCAGCAAGCAACTCACACTGTTGAGTTCGCGGGTGAGACATACTCGTGGGAAGGGTCATTTGCTCAACTGTAAATGATTAACATACATGCTGTTTAACGAGGGCATGTATTGATGTGGTGCTTTGCGGGAACGAAGCATCACATTGAAATTCAGTCGTGATTGAAAAATCGTTCGTTGATACCAACAACGACTGAAACATCGGGAATAAGTCAAACCGAGTAACTCACTGCGAGTTGCTCGGTTTTTTTATTCGTGTGGTTTGAGGGTGAGATCGTTTGAATTAATTGGATTCAATTTACATCTGATGTTTAGGGTTGATGACTAGGGGCTGTTGACCTTTCGTGGTTAAGTTTTGTTCGAGATAAAATCGTTTTAGGCGCGGCGAAGAGTATGTAGCCTAGTCATTCTAAGCAAATAT
>NZ_JBGONU010000070.1:0-17966 GCF_041439295.1 Vibrio sp. 1F253
ATGAGAAGCCGATAACGTAGTAGAAATGACCAGCAAACGCTGCCCGAAGGGTTCGAGCTGGGCGCCCCCGCAAAAAGCGTTTTACTCTTTGTTGAGGGAGATTTGCTTAGAATGACTAGGCTACTTCCCCCCTCGCCGCGATTAAAACGCTTTTGACTAGGCGTCCCCATCCGAACAAAATTTAACCACAAAAGGTCAACACGCCCTAATAACAGCCTGTCAAAAGTTGATATTTGCCGCTTCACGGTCAATAGTTAAAATAATGTTAACGAACAAATCAAGATCAGACTTTGTTTCGTGAACTATTTAGCTGATGCGCGCTTACATCAAAGACGTCGCCAAGTCGGGCATCGAGTTTCGTTCGCTGCAATTTAACTGCAGCGCAGGTAGAAAACCGATCAAGGAGGATCTATGCCTCGTACATTGAATACACAAGACTTCGACGATAAACAAAAAGAAATCAAAGACTCAGAATACGCTCGTACAATACCATCTAATCAGGTGAGCATTTCAGCGCCCTTTCATTGGTTGTCGCTTGCTCTGCACGACTTAGTGAGAATGCCATTAATCAGCGCATTTTACGGTTTGTGCTTTATGGGTGCGGCCATCGCCATTGTTCAACTTGTCCAATGGCAAGGAACACATTTAGTCGTTATGCCAAGCTTGATTGTGTACATGCTAATAGGGCCGTTTCTTGCCCTAGGCTTATATGACGCAGCCTGGGAAAGAGAAAAGGGGCACAACGCTAGCCTACTTCACTCGATGAAAGCCATCACACGCAACTCAACCCACCAATGGGCGTTTGCGATTGTATTAATGGTTGCGATGATATTCTGGATGCGTATCGCTGCATTATTGCACGCACTTTACCCTTCAGTACAAGGGGCACCATTGACCGAATTTGCTCCCTTCTTAATTACAGGGTCTGTGATTGGTTTTGTTATCGCTAGCCTGATATTTAGTATCTCAGCATTTTCAATTCCACTAATGATGGAAAGACGTGTAGATGTAATGAGTGCGATTTTTACTAGCTTCAACGCTGTTAAATCAAACATCCCTGCGATGGTCGTTTGGGCGGGTATCATTGGTACTGGTATCTTAGTCGGCTTCGCGACCTACGGTGTGGGTATGATTGTAACGATGCCATTACTTGGTTACGGAACCTGGCATGCTTACCACGAAGTCATCAAAAAGAAACATCATGTTTAAATCGTTTCACGATCGATGAGCAATGTTATGATGAGGCCTTAGCTTAAACGCTGAGGCTTTTTTTTGGAGTTAACAACGCTTGTCTTACACCCCGCAACAACATCGAGTAAATAAAAAACTGGGCGAATGCCTAGCTATTGCTAATCAACATTTTTCTCGTGAATTTCCATGCCCAACCGTCACTTACAAGTTAAGAGGAAAGGCAGCGGGAAAAGCCTACCTCCAGTTAAACGAGATAAAACTCAACCAAGTGCTATTCAGCGAAAATGAAGACGCCTTTATTAGCGAAGTCGTACCTCATGAACTCGCACATCTGATCACATATCAGGTCTTCGGACGAGTTAGGCCTCACGGCAATGAGTGGAAATACGTGATGGAAAAGGTATTCAATGTACCGGCCAGAACCACACACAGCTTGGAAATCACCTCAGTGCAGGGCAAAACTTTTGAGTATCGCTGTGATTGCACCACTTATCCCCTGTCGATAAGACGACACAACAAAGTCATCCGCAACCAATCAACGTATCGTTGCCAACAATGCCAACAAACCTTAGCTTTTACCGGCCTTCAATTGAGCTAAGTCTTAAGCTCACAAAGTAACGCGAATAAATGTAATAGAGAGAACTAACATTTGAGTGCTAGACTGTTGTTTATCATACTTTCATCAGTCTTTCTCTATGCAAAAAAACACTCCAAAAGTATTTGGCCTATCAATGTCCTTTTACCTATCAATAGTATTTAGCCTACTGGTAACCCAAAGCGTTTTCGCCGCTCCACCAAGCTCCTTCTCCAAAGCAAAAAAAGAAGCCGTGAAGATTTATCTCGATCACCCGACTTCATTTTATTGTGGTTGTGACATCACTTGGAAAGACAAAAAGAAAGGTATCCCCGACCTCGAAGGCTGTGGTTATCAAGTCAGAAAACAGCAAAAGCGTGCTTCCCGTATTGAGTGGGAACTCGTGGTTCCAGCTTGGCAATTCGGCCACCAGCGTCAGTGCTGGCAGGATGGCGGACGTAAGAACTGCACGCGCAACGACAAAGTATTCAAATCCATGGAAGCCGATCTTCATAATCTGACTCCGACCATTGGCGAGGTTAACGGTGATCGCTCTAATTACAATTTCAGTCAGTGGAATGGAATGGATGGCGTGAGCTATGGTCAATGTGAAATGCAGGTCAACTTCAAGCAGCGCAAAGTGATGCCGCCAGACCGAGCAAAAGGCTCTATCGCGCGTACCTACCTTTACATGAGCCAAGAGTATGGTTTCAAGCTCTCTAAGCAGCAGGCTAACCTGATGATGGCGTGGAACAAGCAATTCCCTGTCGATAAGTGGGAATGTACTCGTGATGAGCGAATCCATGCCATCCAGGGGAATCACAACCCATTTGTTTTCCCTGCTTGTAAATAACACGACTCAGGCAACCAACATCTCCAATTGCCTCCATCTCAAACAAGAGTTTCAGAATTGCCCCTGAAACTCTTGCTCTACCCTTGTTTTTTCAACTAAAAGCATCCATGTTAGGCAGAGACAAAATACCCAAATGACACTATTTATAGGTTTACCAGCATGAGAATCCCTCGTATCCATCACCCAGAACGCATTCATCAGTTAGGTTCACTCGCTTTAGGCGAAGATGCCGCGGGTCATGTTGGTCGAGTCCTTCGTATGAAAGAAGGTCAAGATGTTCTTCTATTTGATGGCAGTGGCGCTGAATTCCCTGCGACAATTGCTGAAGTATCAAAAAAGAACGTCACCGTTAATGTTACTGAGCGTATCGAACGTAGCAGCGAATCTCCGTTAGACTTACATTTAGGCCAAGTGATTTCACGTGGCGACAAAATGGAGTTCACGATTCAGAAATCGGTTGAGCTTGGTGTAAACACCATTACCCCTCTGATTTCAGAGCGCTGTGGCGTTAAGCTTGATACTAAACGCTTCGAGAAAAAACTCGCGCAGTGGCAAAAGATTGCTATCGCAGCATGTGAACAGTCTGGCCGCAATACGGTTCCTGTTATCCGCCCAATCATGCAGCTTGAAGAGTGGTGCAGCGAACCGAGTGAAGCGTTGAAGCTAAACCTGCATCCTCGTGCAAAATACTCAATTAATACCCTTCCAGAACCCATCAGTAAGGTACGCCTATTGATCGGTCCTGAAGGCGGACTGTCCGCTGAAGAAATCGGTATGACAGAACAATACAAATTTGAAGAGACGCTACTCGGTCCACGTGTACTTCGTACCGAAACTGCTGCTCTAACCGCAATTACTGCCTTACAAGTCCGTTTTGGCGATCTAGGCTAGGAGAAAGAAATGATCAAACTTGGCATCGTAATGGATCCAATTTCATCCATTAACATCAAAAAAGACTCTAGCTTTGCCATGATGCTTGAAGCTCAGCGTCGTGGTTACGAAATCCATTACATGGAAATGGATGATCTACATTTAGATCAAGGCGTAGCCATTGCTGACACTAAGGTTGTTGAACTAAAAGAAGATCCAAACGGTTGGTACGAGTTCAAATCAGAACAGACTATCGCGCTATCCGATTTAGATGCGGTACTGATGCGTAAAGATCCTCCGTTTGATACTGAGTACATCTACGCGACTTACATTCTTGAGCGTGCTGAAGAGAACGGCGCACTGATCGTAAACAAGCCACAAAGCTTACGTGACTGTAACGAGAAGTTGTTCACGGCATGGTTCCCTGAACTCACACCAACCACCATCGTGACTCGTAAAGCTGAAAAAATTAAAGCGTTCCGCGAGAAGCACGGTGACGTGATTCTAAAACCACTTGATGGCATGGGTGGCGCGTCAATCTTCCGTGTGAAGGAAGGCGATCCTAACGTTTCGGTAATCATTGAGACCTTGACCAACCACGGTCAAAACTACGCAATGGCACAAACCTTTGTTCCAGACATCAGCAATGGTGATAAGCGTATTCTTGTGGTTGACGGTGAACCAATGCCTTACTGCCTAGCGCGTATTCCGGCGAAAGGGGAAACTCGAGGTAACCTAGCTGCTGGCGGTACAGGTGAAGCTCGTCCGCTGAGTGAAACAGACTGGGCTATCGCAAGAGCAGTTGCACCGGCATTAAAAGAGAAAGGTTTAATCTTTGTAGGACTTGATGTTATCGGTGACAAGCTGACTGAAATCAACGTGACAAGCCCAACTTGTATCCGTGAAATTGAAGCTGCTTTTGATATTTCTGTTACGGGTAAATTAATGGATGCAATCGAGCGTCGCGTTAACGCTAAATAGCCTAAACTTAAGAAAGTCTTAGCTATTCGAAAACACAAAAATATCTAGGCAAAGAACAATGAGCGGCTTTACGCCGCTCTTTTTCCTTTACTGGGAACACACTGGCAGGAGGCTCTATGAATTTAACGAACCACTTTCTGGTCGCGATGCCCGGAATGAAAGACCCATACTTTCAAAATTCGGTGATCTATCTTTGTGAGCACAATGACGAAGGTGCGATGGGTTTGATGATCAACGCTCCTATCAATGTCACTGTCGGCAGCATGCTTAAGCAAGTTGAGGTTGATTCTGAACAGCCGAAACCCAACCAAGCAAGCCTTGATAAGCCAGTACTTAATGGTGGGCCAGTTGCAGAAGATCGTGGGTTTATTTTGCACAAACCCAAAGGCAGTTATCAATCCAGCATCAACATGACGGATCAAATCTCGGTAACAACCTCGAAAGATATTCTGATGGTCTTAGGGACAGAAGATGAACCTATGCATTATCTGGTCGCGCTTGGTTATGCAGGATGGGAACCAGGACAACTGGAAATCGAGCTGACTGAAAACTCATGGCTAACCGTTGAGGCCGATCCAAAGGTTATCTTCGACACGCCAATTTCGGATCGCTGGAAAGTTGCCGTGCAAATGTTAGGTATTAACGCGGCTCAGCTTTCAGCAGACGCTGGACACGCCTAGCTCAAATTAGCTCCATAAAATAAATAAACACTCTCAACACAGATAAATTTGGAAACCCCATGTCACGAACAATTATGGCATTTGACTACGGTACAAAAAGTATCGGCAGTGCGATAGGACAAGAAATCACGGGCACCGCAAGCCCTCTAAAAGCTTTTAAAGCCAAAGATGGCATCCCTAACTGGGACGATATCGAGAAGCAAATTAAGGAATGGCAGCCAAATCTTATCGTGGTTGGCCTTCCGACCGACCTTCATGGTAAAGATCTAGCAGCTATTACACCCAGAGCGAAGAAATTCGCTAACCGTCTTAAAGGACGCTTTGGTGTGGATGTTGAACTGCATGATGAAAGACTTTCTACGACAGAAGCAAGGGCCGACCTTTTTGAAATGGGCGGCTATAAAGCGCTAAGTAAAGGTAACGTCGATAATCAATCAGCCGTTGTAATTCTAGAGAGCTGGTTTGAAGCACAATATAGCTAAGTTATTTATTTAGCAAACTCGAGCAAGCTTATGATCCCTTGCCATTTTAACTGCGTAATGAAGGAGCGATAAAGGAAAAGAACTTGGGAGTTCATATGAAAATTTTTCTAGCAATATTCATAGCGTTATCTATAACGGCATGCAGCTCAATGGGAAGCGGTTCCGCGGGTTACGACGGTCAACAGTACCCGTCAAAAATCAAATTAGAAAAGGAGCGCGGTTACTCATATGATAACCATCGCTCCAACATGCACTCATCTAACATGCATTAAGTTATAAACGAATAAAACCCGCCACAGAAGCGGGTTTTGTGTTTATCAACAAAGCCGTGACTTAGCCCATATCAATCTTAACGCCAGCCAACGCACCAGTTCCGTAGTCATCATCGCCACGTTTGGTCTTGAGCATTAAACGCAAGTCATTGGCAGAATCTGCACTATGGAATGCATCATCCTCGCTAATCTTGTCCGCAACCACTAAATCATACAAAGCTTGGTCAAAAGTCTGCATACCAATCTCTTTCGATTTGGCCATGGTCGCTTTTAACTCATGCAACTCACCACGACGAATCAAGTCAGATATACGAGGGCTATTTAGCAGAATTTCGAAGACACCATGACGACCATTGCCATTTTTATCGCGTATTAACTGCTGAGCGACCACACCACGCAGATTCATAGACAGATCAAACAGGAACTGTTCTTTCTGCTCTTTCGGCACCAAGTGAAGAATACGCTCTAGCGCCTGGTTAGCGTTATTGGCATGCAGGGTTGCCATACACAAGTGACCCGTTTCAGCAAAGGTCATCGCGTATTCCATGGTTTCACGACTACGGATTTCGCCAATCAAAATCATATCAGGGGCTTGGCGTAACGAGTTTTTAAGCGCGACTTCATAGCTTTCGGTGTCGAGTCCAACCTCACGTTGAGTCACGATGCACTTTTTATGTTCGTGTACGAATTCAATCGGGTCTTCAACCGTCAAGATATGACCTGAACGATTGGTATTGCGATAGCCCGTCATCGCAGCCATCGAGGTCGATTTACCAGAGCCAGTCGCACCAACCACCAGCACAAGCCCGCGCTTAGCGATTGAAAGGTCTTGTAGTACGTCAGGAAGCTTTAATTGCTCAAAGGTAGGGATGTTAGTCTCGATGCGACGAATTACTGCTCCTGGCAGCTCTCGCTGAAAGAACGCACTGACACGAAAACGACCAAAATTACGCACGATAGCAAAATTAGCCTCACGCGTTTGCTTGTATTCATCTCGTCGATCTTGATCCATCATCGCATCAAGTAATTGAGCAACCTGAGCCGCATTCAGCTTCTCTCCTTGGGGGCGTAATTCACCATCCACACGAAAAAGGATTGGCGCATCGACAGTGATATAAAGATCCGACGCCTTTTGAGAGAGCATCCCTTCAAGAATTTGATTCAATTCCATTTTGTTCACCTTGATTAAAACATTGAGGTTTCAATTTCGATCTTTTTCTCGACCTCTTCCGAGTCAACCAAGCCTTGTGCCATCAGTTGTTTCGCGTTTTGCTCCATGGTCTGCATACCATGTGCCGCGCCCGTTTGAATAATCGAGTACATCTGCGCGACTTTATCTTCACGAATCAAGTTTCTGATTGCAGGTGTCGCCATCATGATTTCATGACAAGCGACACGACCACCACCGACACGCTTTAATAGTTTCTGGGCAATCACCGAACGTAACGATTCAGACAGCATCGAACGAACCATATCTTTGTCGCTACCCGGGAATACATCGATAATACGGTCTACGGTTTTTGCTGCAGAGCTAGTATGCAAAGTACCAAAAACTAGGTGACCAGTTTCTGCGGCCGTTAACGCTAAGCTGATCGTCTCTTGGTCACGAAGCTCACCTACAAGAATTACGTCCGGGTCTTCACGTAACGCACTGCGTAGCGCCGCTTTAAAGCTGTGCGTATCACGATGAACTTCACGCTGGTTAACCAGACATTTATTATTGGTGTGAACGAATTCAATTGGGTCTTCAATGGTCAAAATGTGTTTGTTGTGATTACGGTTTACATAATCAACCATCGCCGCCAAAGTTGTCGATTTACCAGACCCCGTAGGGCCAGTCACCAGCACTAAGCCTTTTTCATAATTGGCAATTTTTTCAAAAATATCAGGTGCGCCCAACTGCTCTAACGTTGGGATTTCTACAGGGATGGTTCGAAAGACCGCTGCGCACCCACGGGCTTGGTTAAAAGCATTAACACGGAATCGGCCAACATTGGGTAATTCAAAAGAGAAGTCGACTTCCAATTTTTCCTCAAACTCACCGCGCTGTGAGTCGTCCATGATCTCAAAAACTAAACGATGCACATCAGCATGACTCAAAGCTGGGATTCCAAGCTTCCTTACTTCACCATCTATACGTACCATTGGAGATACACCCGCAGAAAGATGTAGATCTGACGCGTTATGCTTTACACTAAAATCTAGTAACTCAGTGATATCCATTTATTTTCCCTTAAGTAAAGTCAGCTATGAGTAGTATTCAACAAAATATCGAACAAATCACCTCACAGATTCGTAGCGCTGAACAAAAGTGCGAACGAGCTCCAGACTCCGTGCAACTTTTAGCCGTCAGTAAAACTAAACCTATTGATGCGATTCTAGAAGCCGCACTCGGAGGTCAAGTTGCCTTTGGTGAAAACTATGTTCAAGAAGGTGTCGATAAAGTAAAACACTTTTCAGAACAACATTCTAACCTAAATTTAGCATGGCATTTTATTGGCCCAATTCAATCCAATAAAACCCGCCCTATCGCAGAAAGCTTCCAATGGGTGCATTCTGTCGATCGCGATAAAATCGCGCAAAGGCTTAATGATCAACGACCAAGCGAACTTCCACCTTTGCAAGTTTTGATTCAGGTAAACACCAGTGGTGAAGAATCCAAGTCTGGAACGTCAGAAGAAACAGTTTTTGCACTCGCGGAGTTGATTTCGTCGCTCCCTAACCTCACTTTAAGAGGATTGATGTCGATTCCTGCAAACGTATCTGACTATCAATCTCAGCTTAATGCATTTTCTCAACTGGCGGAGCTTAAAGATAAGCTAGCCGCAAAGTATCCAAACATAGATACCCTTTCGATGGGTATGAGTGGTGATATGGATGCAGCAGTTGAGGCTGGCAGCACTATGGTTCGCATTGGAACGGCTATCTTCGGTGCTCGTGATTACGCGAAATAGCACAGCACGTAACAAGAAATAGCTACAACAAGCAACAACAAGTGGCAACGAAAAATACAGTATTGATACCGCTTCGCTTTAACCGCGCAGCGACACGCTCAGGATTTTATATATGGAACATAAGAACATCGCCTTTATTGGGGCGGGAAACATGGTTCGCTCAATTGTAGCGGGCTTAGTCGCGAGTGGTTACCCAGCGCAAAAGATTACTGCTACAGCACCTTCAGACACCAGAAGGCTGCCGCTAGAGCAAGAGTACAGCATCAATACCACCAGCGATAATATTGCCGCAGCAGAGCAAGCAGACGTTGTTGTGCTATCAGTGAAGCCACAAATGATGGCTGATGTATGCAAACCCTTACAAAGCATCGACTTTAGCAACAAACTGGTTATCTCAATTGCAGCCGGTATTAATGCGAATCGACTCAATGAGATGTTAAACTGCCAGCTAAACCTTGTACGTGTGATGCCAAACACGCCATCGCTGCTTGGTAAAGGGATGAGCGGTCTTTATGCCGATTCAACGGTCAGCCAAAATGATAAAGACTTTGCTTCTCACCTGATGCAAGCTGTAGGTGAAGTTAGCTGGGTTGAGCAAGAGTCTGGGATTAATAACATCATTGCGGCGGCGGGCAGTGCTCCGGCTTACTTCTTCCTATTTATGGAAGCGATGCAAGCCGAAGCAATCAACCAAGGCTTCGACCAGGAAACCGCTCGTAAATTAGTGCAGCAATCTGCATTAGGCGCGGCAGAGATGGTGGTAGCGAATCCAAATACTGAATTATCAACACTGCGTGAGCAAGTGACTTCAAAAGGCGGCACAACCGCAGAAGCATTGCGCACGTTTAACGACCATCAACTATCAGACATCGTAGCGAAAGCCATGCAAGCGGCGGTTGCTCGAGCTGAAGAGATGGAAAAACTGTTTTAATACTCGTTACAGTACAAAAGCATTGTGCCGTTCGGGTGATACCTAGCGGCAAGTAAATCCGAAAAAGGAAACAATATGAATTCGATGAGCTTTCTGATCTCGACCGTTTTTGATCTTTACATCATGGTTGTGATCTTGCGTATCTGGCTACAAGCATCACGTGCAGATTTCTACAACCCATTCTCACAATTTATCGTAAAAGCGACACAACCGGTTGTTGCCCCACTACGCCGAGTGATTCCATCAATCGGCAGCCTTGACCTTGCGACTGTTGTCTTCGCTTATGTGCTGTGTGTACTTAAGTTCGTCGCTCTAAACTTGATTATCTCTGGCGGTGCGGCTGTATTTGATATCAGCTTCCTGATCTTTGGCGCACTATCTCTGCTCAAAGCGGCTGGTGGGTTAATTTTCTGGGTTCTACTGATCCGTGCAATCCTGAGTTGGGTTAGCCAAGGCCGTAGCCCAATCGAATACGTATTCCATCAGTTAACAGAACCAATGCTAACGCCAATTCGCCGTATCCTTCCTGATATGGGTGGCTTCGACCTAAGTGTGCTGGTTCTGTTCATTGTTCTGCAATTTGCGAACTTCCTAATGGGCGACATGATCGGTCCTATTTGGTATCAGCTATAATTCAAGTACGAACCTCAGGTACTTTGACGATGCCAAAAGCAGTTTGGGCCGAAGAAGACGATATTCTTCTTCGGCTCTATATCCAACCCAAAGCAAGCCGAGACAAGATTGTCGGCTTGCACGGAGAGGAACTGAAAATTGCCATTACTGCACCACCGGTTGATGGCAAAGCAAATGCTCACTTAGCGAAATACCTTGCGAAACAATTTAAGGTCGCGAAAGGGCAAATTAAGATAGAAAAGGGAGAGCTCGGTCGGCATAAGCAAGTTCGAATATGCTCACCAAGTCAGATCCCAACTGAAGTCAAAGCCATCCTATGATAGCTTTTTGCTATTTATTGGAGTCATTATGCGTCTATGGATAACAGCACTACTCACCGCTCTAATTGCCCTACCAAGCTCGGCAGGACAGTTTAAAAGTATCAAGGATGTCGAGGTTCATTACTCGGCTTTCAATTCCACGTTTTTAACTGCTCAGGTCGCTAAGCAATATAAGCTGAAACGAAACGGATACTCAGCGATTCTAAACATCAGCGTGCTAGACAACGCTTCCCTAGGCAAGCCTGCAACAACGGCTAAAATTACGGGAACAGCACGAAACCTAGTAGGTAACACTCGCACGCTTAACTTCCGTGAAATAAAGGAAGGCGATGCGATTTATTACCTTGCAGAGTTCCCTATCACTCACGAAGAGAACATCACTTTTAATATTGATGTTAACGCTGGTTTGAAAGGCACAGGTCCACTGCGTTTCACACAAAAATTCTATATAGAAGAGTAGCTTAAAAGCTCACTTTTCTAGTCATTAACTTATTAGAGCCACATCCCCATGAGTAAGATTGTTTTAGCAACAGGCAACCAAGGCAAAGTTCGCGAGATGGCAGATATTCTGTCTGAGTTTGGTTTCGACGTTGTCGCGCAAAGTGAGTTTAACGTTTCAGAAGTCGCTGAAACGGGAACAACTTTCATTGAAAATGCCATCATCAAAGCTCGCCACGCTGCGAAAGAGACAGGGCTACCAGCCATTGCTGACGATTCTGGCTTAGAAGTTGATTACCTTAATGGTGCACCCGGTATCTACTCAGCGCGTTACTCAGGTGAAAGGGCGACTGATCAGCAGAACATCGAAAAGCTGTTAGATGCCATGCACGGTGTGGCTACTGAAAAGCGTACCGCTCGTTTTCACTGTGTATTGGTGCTAATGCGTCACGAGAATGATCCGACTCCATTAGTATGTCACGGTAAATGGGAAGGTCGCATTCTGACTGAAGAACACGGTGAGAATGGCTTTGGCTACGATCCTGTATTCTTTGTACCAGAAGATAACTGCGCCTCAGCAGAACTTGAATCGTCACGTAAGAAGCAACTGTCACACCGTGGTAAAGCCCTCGCGTCATTATTCAAGACTCTCAAGGAGCAAGCTCTGTAATGCACAATGCAGCGCTAATACCACCCGCACTCAGCCTCTATGTCCACATTCCATGGTGTGTACAAAAGTGTCCGTATTGTGATTTTAACTCTCACGCTCTCAAAGCCGAGATTCCTGAAAAAGAGTACATCGATGCTCTGCTTGAGGATCTCGATACCGATATCGAAAAATACCAACTCAATGGCGCACCTCGCCCATTGCATTCGATCTTTATTGGTGGCGGCACGCCGAGTCTATTTTCTCCAGAAGGAATAGGTCGATTGCTGCAAGGCATTGAACAACGCATTCCGTTCAAACCTGAAATAGAAATCACCATGGAAGCTAATCCGGGAACTATCGAAGCTGAGCGTTTTGCTGGTTACCAAAAAGCAGGCATAACTCGAATCTCGGTGGGTGTGCAAAGTTTTGAACAAGAGAAACTGGAAAGGCTTGGGCGTATTCACGGTCAAGACGAAGCGGTTAACGCAGCTCATTTAGCACATAAAATCGGACTAAATAGCTTCAACCTAGATCTAATGCACGGCTTACCCGATCAAAGCATTGATCAGGCCTTAGCTGATTTGGACAGAGCGATCGAGCTTAACCCTCCGCATTTATCTTGGTATCAGCTAACAATAGAACCTAACACCATGTTCTATTACAAAACGCCAAAGCTGCCTGACGATGATGACCTTTGGGATATTTTCGACTTAGGCCATAAGAAGCTCGCAGACGCAGGTTATGTACAGTACGAAATTTCAGGCTACAGCAAGCCGGGATATCAGTGTCAGCATAATCTCAACTACTGGCGCTTTGGTGACTACCTAGGTATTGGCTGTGGCTCTCATGGCAAGCTGAGTTTTGCAGATGGACGTATTGTTCGCACCACTAAGGTTAAACACCCTAGAGGTTACCTAGCCGCGTATCAGAATCTGGTGAAGCCCTATCTGTCGGATGAACTTGAAGTCCCTAATGAGGACCGCCCTTTTGAGTTCTTCATGAACCGCTTCAGGCTAATGGAAGCGTGTCCAAAGCAGGATTTCATTGATACTACGGGGCTTGGTTTTGACTCTATTCAAGAAACTATTGAATGGGCAAAAGAGCTAGGCTACTTGAATGAAACCAACAGCCATTGGCAGATCACTGAAAAAGGAAAACTCTTCTTAAACGATTTGCTTGAAGCCTTTATGGCAGAAGAAGACGAATAGTTCGAACGCTAGAGTACAAAAAGCCTCTCATCACGAGAGGCTTTTTTTGTCGAGCTTAGAACTTAGAACTTAGAAAATAGAGCGACCAATACGCTCAGAGAGCAATTCTAAAGCCTGAGTTCCCGCCAGTGAATTACCCGACGCGTCTAGTTCCGGAGACCACACCGCGATCGTCATTTCGCCAGGAACAATCGCAATAATCCCGCCACCGACACCAGACTTTCCTGGCATACCAACACGATAAGCAAACTCTCCCGCCCCATCGTACAAACCACATGTCGCAAGCAGAGCATTCAACTGCTTAGTTTGAACAGGCGTAATGATCTCTTTCTTGGTCTGAACAGACACACCTTTGTTTGCCAAATAGCTAAAGGTCTTCGCCAAATCCACACAGGTCATTTTAAGCGCACAAGCATGAAAGTAATTGTTGAGTACGGGAATAACATCGTTCTCAAAATTACCAAATGAACGCATCAAGTAAGCGATAGCAGCATTACGATCGCTGTGCATCATCTCAGAAGCCGCCACAACCTTGTCATACACGATATGTGTATCACCTGATAGCTGACGGACAAATTCTAATAAACGGTGTCTTGGTGCTGATAGACGGCTTTGTAATAAGTCAGCAACGACAATCGCGCCAGCATTAATAAACGGGTTACGAGGGATGCCGTGTTCCATCTCAAGCTGAATCATCGAGTTAAAGGCTTGTCCTGAAGGCTCCTTTCCAACGCGTTGCCAAATTTCTTCCGGCTTATACAACACCATCGCCAACGTCAGGCTTAAAGCTTTAGAGATTGATTGCACGGAAAAGGCTTCATCAGCATCGCCAGCTTGAATGACTTCACCTTCATTGGTGTATACCGCAATCGCCAATTTCTGGTTCGATACACGAGCCAATGCAGGAATATAATCAGCGACCTTTCCCTGACCAATTAAAGGGCGAACTTCATCTAAAATCTCGGCCAAAATAGCTTGAGTTGGTTTCATATGTGCTTACTTCTTTATTGTTATTTTTGTAGGGGGTACGACATTACTTTCTGTCCTTAAACCTTTATCGCAATAAAAGCCTAAGGACAAAAAAGCCAACACTACAATAATGTTGGCTTTTATCAATCCCATAAAGTGTAGGGGTTAATCCTAAGTCGGATTCACCTTCACTTAATTTGATTCAGAATTACTTAGTACGCTTGAACTTAATGTCCCAAACACCATGACCTAAACGGTGGCCACGAGCTTCAAACTTAGTCAGTGGACGCTCGTCTGGACGAGGAATGTAATCACCATCTTCAGCGATATTCTCGAAACCTGGAGCTACGTTCATCACTTCAATCATATGTTCTGCGTAGTTTTCCCAGTCTGTTGCCATGTGGAAAATACCAGTATCAAGTTGCAGCTTACCGCGAACCATCTCTGCAAACTCAGCCTTAACGATACGACGTTTGTGGTGACGAGCTTTATGCCATGGGTCAGGGAAGAACAGTTGCAGTGTATTCAGGCTGCTGTCTGGGATCATGTGTTCAAATACTTCTACTGCATCGTGACACATTACACGCAGGTTAGTTACGCCAGCATCGCGAGCTGTACCTAAACACGCACCAACACCAGGGCTATGAACTTCAATACCTAAGAAGTTTTTCTCAGGCGCATTCTTTGCCATTTCAACCAGTGATGCACCCATACCGAAGCCAATTTCTAGTACAACAGGGTTGTCGTTGCCAAACACTTCTTTCCAATTAAGAAGTTCTGGGTTGTAGTCGATACCCATTGTTGGCCAACATTCGTTCATCGCGTTTTCTTGGCCTTTTGTTAAGCGGCCTTCGCGGCGAACAAAACTACGGATCTTACGAACCAGTTTGCCGTCTTCAGTATATTCGTTAGTGGTCACTTCACTCATTGATTTTTGCCTGCACATTGATTAATCAAAGCGGGGATTATCCAAAGAATTGCCTCTGGTGCAAGTCTTTCCGTGGATAAATTCCCACACAATTTGTCTGTTTTACATCCAACGTTAAGTGTGGTGCAATTTCGCTTCTAATAATAGCAAAGCATAGAGCATGTCGTGACTCCTTTCGCAACCGCCATATTAAAGTGGTATGACGCCTACGGGCGTAAAGAATTACCTTGGCAACAAAACAAAACCGCCTACACCGTTTGGCTATCTGAAATCATGCTTCAGCAGACTCAGGTTGCTACGGTGATTCCATACTACCAACGCTTCTTGGAGCGCTTTCCTACGGTTATCGACCTAGCGAACGCCGAACAAGATGAGGTGCTGCACTTATGGACAGGGCTTGGCTATTACGCGCGAGCTCGTAACTTGCATAAAGCAGCCAAGATCGTTGCTGAGCAATATGGTGGTGAATTTCCGCTTTCTATCGAAGAAATGAACGCGCTACCGGGTATTGGACGCTCTACTGCCGCTGCAGTGTTGTCCTCTGTGCATAAACTCCCTCATGCGATTCTTGATGGCAACGTCAAACGCACCTTAGCGAGAAGCTTTGCAGTAGAAGGTTGGCCGGGGCAAAAGAAAGTCGAGAACCAACTGTGGGAACACGCAGAAGCACACACTCCCAATCAAGATGTTGATAAGTACAATCAAGCCATGATGGACATGGGTGCGATGGTTTGTACTCGTAGCAAGCCTAAATGTACCTTATGCCCGATTGAAAGCATGTGTGAAGCTAAGAAGCTCGATAAACAGCTCGATTTCCCAGGTAAGAAGCCTAAGAAAGAAAAGCCGATAAAAGAAACATGGTTTGTGATTCTGTACCACAACAATCAAGTATGGCTCGAACAACGCCCTCAATCTGGTATCTGGGGAGGACTATTCTGTTTCCCTCAAAATGAAAATGCAGAGATCGAACATCAGTTAGACCTTCGTTCGATCAAAGACAATGAAATCGATTCGACCAAGACCATGATTGCGTTTCGACATACTTTCAGCCACTACCACTTAGATATCACGCCTGTATTAGTAAAATTAGATAAACAACCAGATTTGATAATGGAAGGGACTAAAGGTCTCTGGTATAACTTATCAAAACCGGAAGAAATTGGCCTAGCCGCTCCTGTAAAGCAGCTTATTGAGAGCCTACCCTTTGAACTGAACGACGTTTGAATCAACGAACGCGATAAGAGGAACCACTATGAGCCGCACTGTATTTTGTGCTCGCCTTCAAAAAGATGCTGAAGGCCTAGATTTTCAACTTTACCCGGGTGACCTAGGTAAGCGTATCTTTGACAACGTATCTAAAGAAGCTTGGGGACAATGGCAAAGTAAGCAAACTATGCTTATCAATGAAAAGAAGCTGAACATGATGGATCCTGAGCATCGTAAACTTCTTGAAACTGAGATGGTTAACTTCCTTTTCGAAGGTAAAGATGTCGTTATTGATGGCTATACCCCGCCTAGCGAATAAGACATTTATTTAAATAAATTTTAATGACATCATGGTTTACGCCGCGATGTCATTTTTGTATGAGGAACTATGAAAAAGCTAAGTTACTTCCTAACAGCCATGTTGTTAACAGGGTGCAGTCGTGAATTTGTCGAAAGCATTTATGATGTTAACTACGAACCAACCAACCGGTTTGTAAGTAATTTGGCAGAACTACCAGGGCAATTTGAAAAAGATACTGGGGCGTTGGATGCTTTGATTAGTAGCTTTTCAGGCAATATCCAAAAGCGCTGGGGCAGCAGTGAAGTAAAGATGGCAGGTAAGAGTAACTATGTGAAATACATAGACAATTATCTAAGCCGTTCAGAAGTTAACTTCAGTCAAGGTATCATAACGGTAGAAACCGTCTCCTTAACAGATCCTAAAAAGCACCTCAAAAATGCTATCATGACGACGCTCCTGACACCCGATGATCCAGCTCATGTCGATCTATTTTCGTCCAAAAGCATAAAGCTAGAAGGTCAACCTTTCCTCTACAACCAAGTCGTAGACCAAGAGAAAAAGCCCATCCAATGGACATGGCGTGCTAACAAATTCGCAGATTACCTGATCGCCAATAACCTAAAAACCAAAGAGGTAGACTTTAAAAAAGCCTACTACGTCGAAATCCCAATGGTGGCAGATCATGCGAACAAACGTAGTTATAAGTATGCCGACATAGTACAACGAGCATCTCAACGCTATGACATCCCTGAAGACTTGATCTATGCAATCATCAAGACAGAAAGCAGCTTCAATCCTTACGCAGTGAGCTGGGCAAATGCTTATGGTCTTATGCAGGTGGTACCTAAAACCGCTGGCCGAGATGTCTTTAAGCTCGTTAAAAAGAAACCTGGAGAACCAAGTCCTGAGTACTTATTCAATCCAGAAAACAACATTGATGCAGGCACCGCATACTTTTACATCCTTAAAAATCGTTATTTAAAAGACGTAAAACACCCAACCACGCTTGAGTACAGTATGATCTCTGCATACAACGGCGGCACTGGTGGCGTGCTCAATACTTTTAGTAAGGATAGAAAGCGAGCAATGCGTGACTTAAATTCACTGCAACCGAGTCAAGCTTACTGGGCACTAACAAAGAAACATCCCAATAAAGAGTCGCGCCGATACTTAGAGAAAGTAACAAAACTCAAGAAAGATTTTAACCAAGGTAAAACGTAAGCCTCACTTTTGAATAAAAAAACAACTAACGACCGTTTTTTTTAGTTATTTTCAAAAAAGGTGTTGACGGTTATGCAGAAAATCCGTTTAATAGCGCTCCGTTGCCCGGATAGCTCAGTCGGTAGAGCAGAGGATTGAAAATCCTCGTGTCGGTGGTTCGATTCCGCCTCCGGGCACCACAATTTGATTTGTTGGTGTCAACACTCTTTAACAGGGAGTAGCAACACGGACAAAAGCATAAAGAATTTAGTGTGCCGACTTAGCTCAGTAGGTAGAGCAACTGACTTGTAATCAGTAGGTCACCA
>NZ_JBGONU010000071.1:0-17293 GCF_041439295.1 Vibrio sp. 1F253
TTTGAAAAGCGAAATGTCGCTTAGCTAAGTGTCCAGTCTGACTGGAGCAGATCAAAAAGAAAAAAAGCTCTACAGGATAGAGCGTAGAGCTTTTTTATAGGGGTCTTGATAGTGCTAGGTATTCATTGAGTTACGAGGTCGCGTTTGTGTCTAACCCACCCTGGGTTTGCGCCTGTCTTAGAGCTTCCTGCCTTTGAACTTCTTTCTCAGTTAATACTGGTCGAAGCGTTTCCTCAGAGGCTTGAGGAGAGAAAATGAAATATTTATTAATCGTCATAACTGTGTCTCCGTGTAACGTATGACAGATTCTGCATTAAGGATAAATTGTGATCATCATCCACTTTGTACTTTTGTTAGGCTGAGAGCGGAGGGCGTAGAATGCGTACAAAGCGATCGCTTATCATCCGTATGCAATGTTGAACTGACGAAACCCTCTGTTTTCAAGTATAGGAAGCGCATCTAATTTCGCACAATAATGATTTAGAGCAATTACATACATGGTCAGGGGCGTAAGATGAAAACCCTCGTTACTGACTCTGTGCTCGTATTTATTTAACGATGTATCACTTATCGACATAATAATTAAGTCAGTAAATCAATTACTTAATCCATGGTGAGATGAATTATGGAAAAGCTTGTAGAACGTTTTCTGAATTACGTTACTTTTGATACCAAATCCGATCCTTCTAATCAGCAATGCCCAAGTTCACCGGGTCAAATTACCTTTGCTGAAGCCTTAAAGTTAGAATTGATGGCATTAGACTTAGTTGATGTGTCTTTAGATGACAATGGATACTTGATGGCGAAACTGCCGTCGAATGTCGATTATCCAGTGCCTGCGATTGGCTTTGTGGCGCACATGGATACCGCTCCTGACGCATCAGGAGCCAACGTGAAACCACAAGTGATTAAAGATTACCGAGGTGGAACGATTGAATTAGGGGAAAGTGGCGAGAGTTTGAACCCAAGCCAATACCCAGACCTTGATTCTTTACATGGTCACGACCTTATTACGACTGACGGCACAACTCTACTTGGTGCCGACAACAAAGCGGGCATCGCTGAAATCATCAGTGCAATTGCTTACCTGAAAGCGAATCCAGACATCAAGCACGGCGACATCTGTATTGGTTTCACACCGGATGAAGAGATTGGTCGCGGTGCGAACCTGTTTGACGTTGAAAAATTTGGCGCTGAGTGGGCGTACACCATCGATGGTGGCCCAGTAGGGGAGTTGGAATTTGAGAACTTCAATGCCACGAGCGCCGATGTTATCTGTCATGGCGTGAACGTTCACCCGGGCACCGCAAAAGGTAAAATGGTGAACTCGATGAACATTGCAGCGCAATTCCAATTGATGATGCCTGCGCAAGAAACACCTGAGTGCACAGAAGGTTATGAAGGCTTCTACCACCTGAAATCGGCGGAAGTGGGTGTGGCTCGCTCTGAACTGGGATACATCATCCGTGATTTTGAACGTGAGGGTGTAGAAGCGCGTAAGGTATTCATGCAGCAGAAAGTGGACGAGCTGAATGAGCGTCTTGAGAAAGGCCGTGTTGAGCTGGTGCTAACCGATAGCTACTTCAACATGAAAGAGATGGTTGAACCGCATCAACATATTATCGAATTGGCGAAGCAAGCGATGATTAAGTGCGATGTTGAGCCAATGATCAAGCCTATCCGAGGTGGTACAGACGGTGCTCGCTTATCTTTCATGGGGCTACCGTGTCCGAATATCTTTACTGGTGGCTACAACTTCCACGGTATTCACGAGTTCATTACCATTCAAGGCATGGAACAAGCGGTAGAAGTGATCGTGAAACTCTCTCAACGTACCGCTATTCACTATCAAAAATAGCCGCCTAAAACGCGATATATCTTTGTATTTTTGAGAGTATTCATTAATACTCTCTTTAAGCATAAGGAGTACGCGATGAAAAAGTTAGTTTTACTTTGCACCCACTTAGCCGTGGGTGCTTTTGGTTTTGGGCTTGGTGTCTACGCACTACCTATCTTGATTGAGCCTGATTCTCCTTCCTCAAGTTCTGTTGAAGCGATCAGTCAGCAGGCGATCTATACAGGTGAGTTCACCAAAGACCGACAAGACAGTGACTTTTTGCATTGGGGAGAGGGCATCGTCTCTGTCTCTGAAAGTGCGATAGCTTTTGAAGGTGAATTGGCGCCGGGGCCGGATTATAAGGTTTACCTATCACCTAAGTTTATTGAAACCGAACAGGCATTCAATGACAGCAAGAGTGAGTTACTGAGAGTCGGAGATGTAAAAACATTCGACCGATTTATGGTTAACCTCCCAGAAGGTACTGATCTTAATCGATTTAATACCGTTGTGATTTGGTGTGAAACTTTTGGCCAATTTATTACTTCTGCCAAGATAAAATGATAGCCTTAGCTAGGCTAATACCAGAATGAAAACGAGCGCTCAGGAGTTGAGCGCTTTTTCATAGAAAGGATATTAGCGGCTTTCTTGTAAAGCTAACCGTTGTAAAGCTAACTGTTGTAATGCTAAGGATTAAGTAATGGAAAAAGTGTGGCAAGTAATTGATTTTCTACTCGCTCATAAGTTTATTTTTAGTGCGTTGATTATCACTATTATTTTAATCATTCGCCGAATCACCTTATCTCAAATAAGAGGTGATGTTGCTTTCCTTAGTGAAGACCAACGTAACTGGATGTCACGAACCAAAAACGGCACATTCGCGATTATTGTTGTAACGTTATTTGTGTTGTGGAAATCCGAAATCAGCGAATTTGCGCTGTCTGTTACCGCTATTGCGGTTGCGATAGTCGTGGCTTCAAAAGAGATCATTCTCTGTTTTACTGGCTCTATTCAGCGTGCGAGTTCTCGCTCATTTCGAATTGGTGATTGGATTGAAGTGGGCAAAATCAGCGGTGAGGTGATTGAGCACAACTTGATGGCGACTGTGATTCAAGAAATCGATTTGTATCATGGGCAATATCACTTCACTGGCAAGACTGCCACGCTGCCTAATAGCATGTTCTTCACTTATCCGGTAAAGAACCTCAACTTCATGAAGCGCTATGTTTATCATAACTTTTTTGTGACGGTGAAAGACTTTGTAAACCTATACCCTATGGTGCCGGGTCTTATCGTGAAAATTGAAGAGCATTGTGAAGAGTTTATCGATGTTGCCCGTCGTTACAATGGTGTGATTGAGAAGCACGCTGGCGTTGACCTTCCTGGCTCTGAACCGCACATTCATATCACGAGCAGCTCAACGGGTGAGCAAGAAGTCCACTTTATGATCTTCTGCCCGACAGAGAAAGCGATTCACCTTGAACAGGATATCCGTAAAGATTTCATGGAAGCTTACGCGTTGGCATTTCCCTCAAGTGACTAATACGATGCTGGAAGCTAACAAGTCCGAATAAAAAGAAAGCCGAGAGCGATAATATCGACTCTCGGCTTTTTTGTATTTGAGATCTAGACTTAGACTTTGAGACCTAGCGTTAGAGATTAATCTAGGTCAGCGAGTGGCAACCAGTCTACTTCTACACCAGCTTGCTCAAACATATCTTGGCTTATCTTGATCTTATCTCCCCAGCGAGAAAGGAAATCTTCACTTTGCTCTGGGCAATGTACCGCTGAAATTCCCGTTTGGATGATTTTTGCTGCACAGTTCGGACAAGGGAAGTGAGTGACCCAAACTTCACAACTGTCTAAATCACGTTTAGCAAACAAGATTGCATTTTCTTCAGCGTGAAGTGTCTTGAGGTATTTCATCTCGCGATCGTCAGTATCCGCACTATCAGACACGCCATGTGGGTAGCCATTAAAGCCAACTGAAACAATACGGTTGTGCTTAGTGATGACGGCGCCGACTTGAGTTGAAGGATCTTTACTCCAAGAACCGACCAATTCCGCCATTTGATAGAAACGTTTAGCCCATTTTGAAATCATGAGAATTCCTTAACAATTAAATGTGAATGCTTATCTGTCTGACAATACATGATGTTAGACAATATCCATAGAGAACAAAAGCTGAGAGGTTGATTTACTTAGAAATTGTAACGCGTTTGTAATTACTTTATAAGCACTTAGTTTCAATTAACATATTGATACACTTTGGTTCGTTATAATTGATATTCCTCGGACAATAGTAACGGGTGTGTTACGTAAATTTTATACTGTTCAAATACTAACAAGTGACGGTATAACCATGCGTAAAAAGTTGATCCTTACGGCTCTTGCAAGCTCTCTTATTCTTGCTGGATGTGGGCAAGATGCTCAAAAGGCCAAGCAAGCGCCTCTACCTCTCGTAGCTGTACAGGATGTTAGCGTTGTTTCTCACCAGCAAAGTAAGTCGTACATCGGTCGTATTGAAGCCGTTGAAGACACGGCTATTACAGCGCAGGTTTCTGGCTACCTACAAAGCCGTCATTTTAATGAAGGCCAAATGGTTGAAAAGGGTCAATTGCTTTACTCGATTGAACCCTCTTCGTTTGAAGCCGAAGTAGCAAGCGCAAAAGCGTCTGTTGCTCAAGCGAACGCGAACCTTAAAAAAGCTGAGCTTGATTTTAATCGTGGTAAAAACCTACTTCCAAAAGGCAGTATCTCTCAATCTGAATTCGATGCATTAACCGCAAACTTGTTAGGTTCTCAGGCACAGCTTGAAGCAAGTCAAGCACAGCTCAATGCAGCCAATGTTCAGCTTTCTCATACCAAAATTATTGCGCCTTTCTCTGGACGAATTAGTGACACCAAAGTGAGCACGGGTGATCTGGTTTCACCGTCTTCAGGTGTACTGACTACGTTGGTTAGCCTAGATCCAATCCATGCATCGTTCAGCATCAGTGAGCGTGAGCGTATTGAGCTGGGTATGGATCGCATCGAAGGCGACGGCAGCAGCGATTCTGCAGGTGTTGAAGTTCAGATCATGCTTGAGAATGGTGAAGCGTTCGAACATCTAGGTCAGCTTGATTTCTTGGGTAACCGTATCAACCTCAATACTGGTACGATCGCGATGCGCGCAATTGCTGATAACCCGAACCAGCAATTACTTCCAGGCCAACACGTTCGCGTTGATCTACGTGAAAAGCAATCTATTGATGTTGTGACTATTCCGCGTCGTGCGGTTCAAACCGACCTAGAAGGTGACTTTGTGATGGTATTGGTTGAAGGTGAAGCCGCACCAGTTGCTGAGCGCAGAAACATTGAGATGGGGCGACAAGTTGAAGGTGGTGTGATCGTTCATTCTGGTCTAGAGAAGAACGACGCAGTGATCACTCAAGGCCTACAGCGTGTACGTAATGGTATGTCTGTTCGTATTCAAGCTTCTGCTGAACAAGCTGAGTAAGGGGGCTATTTATGTTAAGTCGTTTCTTTATTCAAAGGCCTAAGTTTGCCCTTGTCATATCCATAATATTAACGCTGGCGGGTGCGATCTCTCTCGCTATCTTACCAGTGGCCGAATATCCAAAAATTAGCCCACCATCGGTCAGTGTGTCGGCATTCTACACGGGTGCCAGTGCTGAAGTGGTGGAACAGGCGATAGCCGACCCCATAGAGACATCGGTGAATGGCGTAGAAGATATGATCTACATGTCTTCTAAAAGTGCTAATGATGGTTCATACAACCTTAACGTGACTTTTGATGTCGGGACTGATGCTGATATGGCTCAGGTCAACGTTCAGAACCGCGTTGCTCAGATCGAATCGAAACTTCCACAAGAAGTAAGAATGGTGGGTGTAACGGTCAAGAAGCGTTCACCTGACCTATTGATGGTATTGAACTTCTACTCGCCGAACGGAGAGTACAACGACCAATTCCTTATCAATTACGTGAACTTGAACATTAAAGACCAATTGGCTCGTGTAAAGGGCATCAGTGAAGTTAACGTGTTGGGTGGTGGTGAATACGCGATGCGTGTTTGGTTAGATCCTGAAAAAATGGCTAACCTCAATATAACTACCTCTGACGTGAATCGCGCTTTGGCGGAGCAGAACGTTCAAGTCGCTGCAGGCCGTATTGGAGCTGCACCTTATAACAACGCGCAAGAAGTGCAATTCAACTTGGTAACAAAAGGCCGATTAGAAACGGCTGATGAGTTTGAAAATGTTGTGCTTCGTGCAAATCAAGACGGTTCAACGGTTTATTTAAAAGACGTTGCACGTGTTGAGCTAGGTAAAAAGTTCTACGATGGTAACGGTAAATACCGTGGTCAAGACGCTTCAATCGTAACGCTGTCACTTCAGTCAGACGCTAATGCGCTGGAAAGTGGTAAAGCAGTCATGGCGATGCTAGACAACCTAAGCAAAAATTTCCCTGAAGGCGTTGCTTACGAGGCGAGTTATGACACCACACTTTTTGTTGCTGAGTCGATTAAAGGCGTAGTTAAAACACTCATCGAAGCAATTTTGCTGGTTATCGCAGTAACGTACTTGTTCTTGGGCAGTGCCCGTGCAACCTTGATTCCGGTGGTTGCGATTCCGGTATCTTTGATTGGTACTTTTGCGGTCATGCAGATGACCGGCTTTACCATCAACACAGTAACCCTGTTTGGTTTGATTTTGGCGATAGGTATCGTAGTAGATGATGCGATCTTGGTTATCGAGAACGTAGATACCACGATGGCCAAAGATCCTACCATTTCACCGCGAAAAGCAACGCTTATCGCAATGAAAGAAGTTACGGGGCCAATTGTTACCTCAACCTTGGTTCTGTTAGCGGTATTCATCCCAGTAGCGATGCTGCCAGGTATTACAGGCATTATGTATCGTCAGTTCGCTCTGACCATCTGTATTGCGGTTGTGATCTCTTCTATTAACGCTCTAACGCTGTCACCAGCATTGTGTTCATTGGTTCTTAAGCAGGGCGGTGGTAACACAGCACGTTGGTACCAAGCGTTTAACCGTGGTCTTGAATCTGTAACCAACAAATACGGTCAAATTGCAGGCTTCCTTGTGAAAAAGGGTGTTTTGCTGTTTACCTTCTTTGTTGTGGCACTAGCAGCGGTAACTTACTTCGCGAAAACCACGTCTACGGCTTTCGTACCTCAAGAAGATAAAGGCATCTTGCTGGTTAACGTGCAGCTTCCTGACGCGGCATCGCTGTCTCGTACAGAAGATGTGACAGAGCAGTTACTAGAGATGGTTGAGCAAGAGCCGGGCGTTGATGGTGTGACACTGGTTAACGGCTATGCATTCATGACGGGCGCTTCAGCTTCGAATGGTGCGTCGATGTTCATCAAGCTCCACGATTGGGACATGCGTAACGCACTGGACGGTCAACATTCAGCGCAAGCTATCTCACAACGTATTAACGGCCGAGCGGCAACAGAACTGCCTCAGGCGATTGTATTTGCAATGGGACCTCCAGCGGTTCCGGGCATGGGTGCTGCGTCTGGTTTTGAGTTTGTTCTCGAAGATACATTAGGTCGTAGCCGCACTGATCTGGCGATGGTAATGAATGACGTGATTGCTGAGGCAAACAAACAGCCTGAGATTTCACATACCTTCAGTACCTTCCGCGCCAATGTACCTCACTACTATGTCGATATTGATCGTGAGAAAGCGCAACAGCTAGGTATTCCCCTATCGGAAATATTCCAAACGCTACAAGGCAATCTTGGGTCAATGTACGTGAATGACTTCACCATGTTTGGTAAGAATTTCCGTGTCACCATGCAAGCAGACAGTGAACACCGTAGCAGCATGGATGACCTACAACGATTCCACGTACGTTCGTCTAATGGCGAGATGATCCCGTTAAGCACATTAGTGACTTACGATCAGATCTTTGAACCAGACGTAGCATGGCGTTACAACATGTACCGCAGTGCCGTTATTCAAGGCCAACCAGCACCGGGTTACTCAAGCGGTGATGCGATTGCTGCAATGGAACGTGTTGCGGCTGATGTACTGCCGCAGGGTTATCAGTACGAATGGACAGGCATGGCTTACCAAGAAGTACTAGCAGGTAACCAAGCGATCTTTGCTTTTGCACTTGCTTTGATCTTCATCTACCTGTTTATGGTGGCTCAGTACGAGAGTTGGACAATCCCTATAGCGATTATCTTAGTGGTACCAGTTGCAACCTTAGGTTCCTTCTTAGCGTTGAACCTGACTGGTACACCGTTGAACCTCTATGCACAAATTGGTTTGGTTCTCTTGATAGCCTTGGCCGCGAAGAACGCAATTTTGATTGTGGAGTTTGCTAAGGTGGAGCGTGAAGACAAAGACGCATCAATCGAAGATGCAGCAGTGAAGGGCGGTACGCTACGTTTTCGTGCTGTGAACATGACGTCTTGGTCATTCATTTTAGGTATATTCCCGCTTATCTTTGCTGCGGGTGCTGGTCACGTGAGCCAGAACTCTCTGGGTATTTCTCTGATTGGTGGTCTGCTATGTGTGTTGTTAGCGGGTACGTTCCTAATCCCTGGCTTCTATGCATTCGTGCAACGTAAGCGTGAGAAGGCACACGGTGGCAATACCAAGTTGATTCCACTGGACGATGAATAGGGAAGTTAGTGTCTTGTAGGATGAGCCCTTTACAAGGTTTCTCCTTGGTAATTAATTTCTTGTAAAAACGAAGGCTTAGCATTGTGCTAAGCCTTTTTTATTCCACTTGTGAATAAAGAATCTGTTTATATAATTAAATGTTTATTATAAGGTAGAGTTAATACTCCAATTAAAGCTCTCCAATAAAATGGTGTTTTATTTTTAGGTTGTTGTTTTTGTTGGATATATAAGTGTTCGGCTAACACTTGTATGCTCGAAAGTATTTGCACAATAGTGTGAAGTGTTTCAAAATTACCAAGTTATATTGAAATATTTTGTGCATTGAGGTTCTTATGAAAGTCATTGATTTATTTAAACACCGAGGCGACAGCGTGTCTTCGCAACACTCAGAGTTTATGCAATGGATGTCTCCAGCTCTTAGAGATTACTGGGGAGACTTTCTGAATCGCACGCAAAATAGTCATTTCTTTGCGTGGGTTCGTGATCACCACAAACCTGCTGTCAATGAAGATGCGCCAGAGATGCCTGTCGAACCACAGATAGTACTTAAGCCAGAAGCACAGCTTGTATTTGATGAGCTTGAACAGCAGATCGGTGAAGTGATCCATACTGGTGATTGGATCAATGTAAGCCAAGACAGAATCAACCAGTTTGGCCTCGTTACTGAAGACATGCAGTGGATTCATACAGAGCCTTCTAAGGCTGAAACAGATTCTCCGTTCAAAACAACCATTGCACATGGTTTTCTGACTTTGTCTCTGCTTCCTCGACTGACAGACAGTGTTGATCCTGACAAATCTCAATTCCCAACGGCGAAGATGGTTGTAAACATTGGCCTTAACCAAGTACGTTTCCCATACCCTGTAAAATCGGGCAGTAACGTTCGCGCTAAAAGTACGCTAACAAAAGTAACGCCAATTAAGAAAGGCCTAGAGATTGAACGCGAAATTCGCGTAGAAATCGAAGGTATCCGTCGTCCTGGTGCTGTGATTGTTTCGGTGATTCAACTTCACTTCTAGAGCTTTTTTATAAGTAGAATTGCTTTTAGCGAAGATTATAGATTCAAAAAAAGAGAGAGCTTAAGGCTCTCTCTTTTTGTTTTTGTCTATCAAGGCGATATCATCAGCATCCAAACAACATCACAAAAGTCGTTATCTTACTTGATACGCGTGTAGTTACTTAATGTGTTTGTAGCTACTTAATGCGTTTATAGTTACTTGATGCGCGTGTAGCCGTACTCTTCGATAAGATCTTGCCCTTGTTTTGACTTCACGAACTTAATGAAATCTTTGCTCTCGTCAGAAACTGATTCAGTTTTGTGCAGCAATAAGAATGGGCGAGCCAATTCATAACTGTGGTTGGCGATGTTCTTAGATGTCGGCTCAACGCCTTCAAATGTGATTGCTTTGATCGAACGGTCGATAGAGCCAACAGAGATGAATCCAATCGCATGTGGGTTATGGTTAACAATCGTTTTTACCATGCTGTTGCTGTTTACAACCAAGTTATTTGGGTTGATGTCAGACACTAGACGGTCGTTAATGATTTTTGTCAAACCAAGTAAGCTCTCGAAGCTGTAACGTGAACCAGAAGAAGCTTCACGAGTTACAACTGCGATAGGTTGATCCGCACCACCTATGGCTTTCCAGTTTGTGATTTTTCCTTTGTAGATATCGAATAGCTGTTCACGTGTAACGTTGCTTACACCGTTTGAACGGTTAGTCACGACGGCTAGGCCGTCAAAGGCAATTGGAAATACCTTCAATTTTTCGCCCTGTTCGCGGTCAGTTAAGTAACGTGAGCTCATACCAATATCAGCGACACCTTTATTGACCATGGTAATACCCGCTGTAGAACCGATGCCCTGAACCGCAATATAGTTATCAGGGTGAGTCTTGTTGTACTCCTCAGCCAATACATCCATCACACGTGATACCGAAGTGGAGCCCGAAATATTGGTTTCTTGTGCAAAAGCAGCGTGAGAAGACAGGGCTAAGGATAAAAGAGAGGCAAGCGCGACTCGTAACATAAACAACTCCTAGTTAATAACATTTGCCGGCTATGATAGGTCGGTTATATGACAATTTTGTGAAATTCTATCCGCTCAATGTGTCGCTATTAGCTTGATGAGTGAAAGCGAGTTAGGTTTACAAAAGCAGGATTCGTTTCTGGGAGCAGGACGGGTATTTTGTTTGCGCTTGTTCGCTAAAATGTTGGTTGAGTCCTAAGCTAAGTAGAGGAATTCACTACTTAGAAGTTTCTATAGAGTTTCTATGGAGTTTCTATGAAATTACAAGAGGTGTTATGTCCGTCATTCATATCGAACTGAATCGTCTTTTAATTGGAGCTGAGAAGCTCTGTACATCTCGAAATCGCAGTTTACCTGTCGAGCTAGGCAAATCCCTTTATGAAGAGTGTGAGGGTGGTGTGCTGTTTTCTCAGGCTCATTATCTGCTCGACTCATCTCATAGCGATTACACAAATGAGATCGCCTGCGTTAGTTTTGATGAGTCACTGTCATGTTGGTTGGTAATGGTGCCGCTAGAAGGTGATGTAAAAACCGATTCAGTAAATTGGGGGCCTTATCCTTACTTACCTCAATCGAAGGATCTTGATGCTATTTTGTCTGAAATAGAAAAAGACCCTAAATCGTACTTCTGGTCGTGATTATTCTGTTGAGATGTTTGCGAGGGGCTTGATACCTAAAACGAACAACTTTTTTTAACTCACCACATTACAACCTATCTGAGTCACTAAAAACAGTCTACGTTAATAAAGCTTATCTGCGTCAGTAAAACGATCTATGTTACTAAAACTATCCGCATCACTATAAATGATGGATGTCACTTCAAATTATGCCAATAAGATTGCGTAGTTATACCAATCACAGTGAGTAAGTGATCAGTGATTTACTACGATTGGTATTAATAAGATTGTGAAACCAAAGACCGGAAATCTTTTGGTGTTTTGCCGTGATAGGTTTTAAAGGCGGTACTAAAATGCGCCGCACTTTTAAATCCGGATTCATAAGCAATTTGAGTAATCGATTTGTTCGATGTTCTGAGCTGTGTGGCTGCGTGGGCGATTCGCTTTATCTTCAAGAGGTTTGAAAACGAAAGGTCTTCCGCCGATAAACGGCGTTTAAGTGTGGCTGGTGACATCCCCATATAGCTGGCTAGGGTATCGAGTGAGATATTATTTTCTATATTCTGTTCAATGTAATGAATGACCTTTTGTGTCACCGTCAATCTAGAAATTCGGCTAATAATCGTTAATAGTTCCGGATACTGCTCAACCATTAAAGACAGCAAACCTAAGCCTAGCTGGGTGAGTGCGTAATCATTCTGAGTCGATGAATTGGTCAGGGACATGATGAGCTCTTTCAATTGGCAGATTTCGGTATCCGTTTGATTGAACTTAATGTACTTATCTGGAGTTTGAGTGGACTCTAAATCACTGAACTGATTTATGAACTTTTGGAAAATTGCCAAATCAAAATCTAAGCAAATCGCACTAAACTCACCATTTTCAGTGTCGACCGTGATGTCTTTAATCTGACCAGAATTGTAAAGCGTGAAATCTCCCGCTTTTAACGAGGCTTGGGTGCCATTGGGCAGCATAAAAGATATGCTTCCTTTCGATACCATAAAGATACCGTTTTTAGAGGCGGGGTAGCGTTCGCGTTTCCTGGGAATAAAGTTTCTGAATTGAGTGACCGTGATTGATGGCATAGTGAACTTCTTTGGCGTTGTAGATTAATTGCTTTTTTAAGTATTGTTTAAGCATGAGACATTTACAAAAAAGGCGCTAATAATTAGCGCCTTTAGAAGTAAACCTATTAGAAATTAGGCTTCGGTTTCATTTGTTGTTTCAGGCTCGCTAGGCAAGTCCGCAAAAACTTGTGTAGGTTTTGCTACCAAGTTACGGTTTTCCTGATTAACTTCTGAGAGAACTACTTCTAAAACGTCTCCCAGTTTGTATACCATTTCTTTATCGATAGATACAGTACCCATATCACCGTTGCACTCTATTCTCTCTTTATTATCAAGAATGAGAGAGCCAGGGATAAACGCCGCTGCACCATTGTCAAGTAGGCGTACACGCATACCTGCGCGGTTAATATCGAAAATCTCGGCTTGGAAACGAGTTTCTTCTGCTGGAGCATTCGCTAGAGTGCGAGCATACAGCCAATCACCTACATTACGCTCAGCCATACCGTGGTGACGGCGGTGCAGGGCAAGTTCATCACCAATGGTTTCGTCTGGTGTTTGAATCGGCGCTTTACCTAATATGTGTGCTTTAAGCATACGGTGGTTAATCATGTCACCGTATTTACGAATTGGAGAAGTCCAAGTTGCGTAAATGTCTAATCCCATTGCGTAGTGCGGCGCAGGTTCATTGCTGATCTCGCTGTATGCTTGGAATTTACGAATACGGTTGTCGTAGTTGCTGTTGTCTAAAGAACCTAACCAACGACGCAGAGTAGCAAAACCTTCCAGAGAAACGATCTGCTCTTCTGTAAACGGCGTTTCTGCTTCTGGGTTAACTAGCTCCAGAACGTCTGTTAATTTCTCAGCTTTAAAACCAGAGTGACAGTTAAAGACACCTTGGTTAAAGCTCTCTTTTAATACTCGACCCGCACAGATGTTCGCGCTGATCATAGATTCTTCAACCAACTTGTTCGCACTGCGACGCATGTCCGCGTGGATAGCAACAACATCGTTATCTTCGCTAAGCTCAAAGCGGTAGTCAGGGCGGTCTGGGAACACAACCGCATTGGCAGAACGCCACGCTGAACGTGCTTGAGCAAATTGGTGAAGGTCAGAAACAATTGCAGCGATCTCTTCTGACGGTTGCCATTTCTCTGATGCACCTGTTTCTAGCCAGTCTGATACGTGGTCGTAAGCAAGACGAGCGTGAGATTTGATGTTTGCAGCGAAGAAGTTAATGTCATCACCGATAACACCATCTTTAGATACCGTTACTGTGCAGCAAAGTGCCGGGCGAACTTCGTTCTCTATGAGTGAACATAAGTTGTCAGCTAGATCGCGAGGCAACATTGGGATGTTACGACCAGGCAGGTAAATAGTGAAACCACGCTCGCGAGCCACTTTATCCATTTCATCATCTGGAGAGATGTAAGCGGTAGGATCAGCAATTGCGATAGTCAGTTCGAAATCACCGTTCTCTTTCTTCTTAGCGTAAAGCGCATCGTCCATATCTTTTGTGCTTTCGCCATCGATAGTCACAAAAGGGACGTGAGTCATGTCTACACGTTCAAGATCAGCGTCGTCTTTGATCTGCCAGTCGTCGATGCCTTCAGGTTCGCTGTTTGGTAGGTCATTTTGCGCTAGCGTTACCCACCAAGGCGCGATTTTGTCATCAGCGTCTGTGATTTTCTCAGAGATCTGAGCTAAGAAGCCGTTGTCACCTTTTAACGGGTGTTGAACGATATGAGCAACAACCCAGTCGCCTTCTTTAAGCGTTTCAGGGTTCAAACCCTTCTGTGCTTTCGCTTTAAGCTGCAGTTTTTTCAGTTGCGGGTGATCTGGAACAACGTTCAATCGACCTTTGAAAAGCTTAACTCGTGCAATAAAGCGAGTAAGACCCTGTTCAATCAACTCCTCTGGCTCTGCAACTTCGCGCTCTTTCTCTGTGCGAATGATGGCAATCACCTTGTCACCGTGCACACATTTTTTCATGTACGGCGGTGGGATGAAGAAGCTAGTTTTGCTATCGACTTCGAGAAAACCAAACCCTTTTTCAGTGGCTTTGATCGTACCTTCCTTTTTAGGGAGGGTTTCTTGGATTTGCTGTTTGAGTTGAGCGAGTAGAGGATTATCTTGAAACATTTGACTTTTATCTATCGAGGACAATTGAGCACACTATAATCATTGCGAGGCTTGATTACTACTTAAAGGCGAAGTGAGCGTAAATTAATTGCCCTCTTATTTAACTAGGTCAATTTGCTAGAAGTTTGGTGCTGTGACGAGATATTCATCAAGTTTTGACGATATGATAGCCAGTGTTGATGTAAAACCGAAAAATATGTGATGTATTTCAATTTTTTCTGGCTTTTTTTATGCATTTAAGGAATAATCCGCCTCCCTTAGACGTCCCTAATGGCTTGAAGTGTTTTATTACTGCTTCGTAACTCTGAATGGAATCAGTATCTGATTGGATCAGTATTGGAATTGATAGAGCTCCCGGGACCTTTTGTTTACTTATATATAGTGGGATCCCAATGTCCGAATCTGTAATTCAATTTAATGAATTAGCCCTAAACGAAAACATTCTTTCAGCTCTTGATAGCATGGGTTTCGTTTCTCCGACTCCAATCCAAGCAGCAGCTATTCCTCTTCTTCTTGAAGGCCGTGACGCACTAGGTAAAGCACAGACTGGTACTGGTAAAACAGCAGCATTCTCTCTGCCTTTACTTAACAAAATCAACCTGAACCAACATAAACCACAAGCAATCATCATGGCTCCTACTCGTGAGCTAGCGATTCAAGTTGCTGCGGAAATCAAAAACCTAGGCCGTGATATCAAAGGTCTTAAAGTTCTTGAAATCTACGGCGGCGCTTCAATTGTTGACCAAATGCGCGCTCTAAGCCGCGGTGCTCACATTGTTGTTGGTACTCCAGGTCGTGTTAAAGACTTACTAACTCGTGACCGTCTACACCTAGATGAAGCGCACACATTTGTTCTTGATGAAGCAGATGAAATGCTAAAAATGGGTTTCGTAGATGACGTTACTTGGATCCTAGAGCAAGCTCCAGAATCTGCACAACGTGTACTTTTCTCTGCGACTATGCCTCCAATGGTTAAAACTATTGTTGACCGTTACCTACGTAACCCGGCTAAAGTTGATGTTGCTGGTACTAACCACACAGTTGACAAAGTAGCGCAGAACTACTGGGTTGTTAAAGGCGTAGAAAAAGACGAAGCAATGTCTCGTCTTCTTGAAACTGAAGAAACTGACGCGTCAATCGTATTCGTACGTACTCGTCAAGACACTGAGCGTCTAGCTGATTGGCTATCTGCACGTGGCTTCAAAGCTGCTGCACTGCACGGTGATATTCCTCAGTCTCTACGTGAGCGCACTGTTGATCACATCAAACAAGGTGTTATCGATATCCTAGTTGCAACTGACGTTGTAGCACGTGGTCTTGATGTTCCACGTATCACTCACGTATTCAACTACGACATCCCATTTGATGTTGAATCTTACATCCACCGTATTGGTCGTACTGGCCGTGCTGGACGTAAAGGTAAAGCGATCCTACTAGTTCGTACTAACCAAATTCGTATGCTTCGCACTATCGAGCGTGTAACTAAGTCTCAAATGGAAGAAATCCAACTTCCACAACGTGACGAAGTTGCTGCTGCACGTGTTGCTAAGCTTGGTGCTGAGCTTGAAACTGAGAAAGAGAGCAAAGCTCTAGAAAACTTCGCAGGTTTAATCTCTACACTACAAGAATCTCTAGAAGTTGATGCTGCTACTCTAGCTGCAATGCTTCTTAAGCGTCAGCAAGGTAAGAGCCCTCTATTCTACGTTGGCGAAGACCCAATGATCGCTGCTATTGAGCGTGATAAGAACCGTCGCAAAGAGCGTCGTGAAGATCGTGACAATGGCCGTGACGGTGGTGGTCGTAACTTCAATACTCAAGATTGGGATACATACCAACTACAAGTTGGCCGTGAGCAAGGCGTTCAGGTTAAAGACATCGTTGGCGCACTAGCAAACGAACTAGGCCTAACTAAAGGTTCTATCGGTGCTATCAAGCTAGACCAAGGTTCTACTTACGTTCAACTGCCAAAAGCAATGAACTCTGAAACTGCTGGTAAGCTAAGCAAACTTCGCATTCGTCAAAAAGAAGCTGGCGCTGTAGTTGTTGATTTCAATGACTTCCGTGAGCCTCGTCGTGGCGGCGGCGGTCGTGATGGCAACCGTGGCGGCGGTCGTGGCGGTCGTGATGGTGGCGGCTACCGTGGTAACCGTGAAGGCGGTAATCGCGAAGGTGGTAACCGTGAAGGTGGCAATGGCGGTCGTGGTGGCTACCGTGGCAACCGTGACGGCGCACGTGATGGTAACTCTGCTGGTGGTCGTGATGGCGAACGTCGCTTTGACCGTAACCGTGGTGGCGATCACCGTGGTAACCACCGTGGCGAACGTGGCCATGGCAACGCAGCAGGCAATGGCGGCAACCGCGGTCGTCGTCCAGAGCGCAACGAAGGTTAATCAACCTTTAGTTTAAGTGGAACTTACAAGCCAAGTGCTTATAGGTTAATAGCTTAAACAGTGAATTTAAAAGCCGAGCATAATGCTCGGCTTTTTTGTGCCTGCTATTTGAACTTAAGCTTTGGTTAGTTCTATATATTCGGCAGCTTACTTCAACTAAACGTCGTCCCTATATCTAATGTTAGCGCCTAAACTTAGCTGTATCGCGTTCTAAGTCTATATTGAAATAACGTGCTACAAGATACTAAAACAATGAGTGAAGGCTATCTAAGCGACGTTACAGTTCATTTATTCGTAGAGTTGTACTCGAATGCAATTAAAAGAAGATCGGATTTCGTCGTTCACTATTCCCAACTCTTGTGATCTTTTTGATGCAAACATTGAGCAATTGAGAAATCGAGCAAAAAGTAATCGGTAATGATAAGCAGACAAAAGGGAAGGGGCTAGGCGGATTACGTGCATTGGTTCGATTCACTCTAGTTAACTTAATCGAGTAGAAATTAGGGCGTGTTGATCTTTCGAGCTGGTTTTTGCAGCGAGTTGCTGGGTAT
>NZ_JBGONU010000072.1:0-17086 GCF_041439295.1 Vibrio sp. 1F253
ATCCATTTTTCACCCCAACCCCTTTTAATATGGGCGACTTTACCTAATAATATAATGCCTTAGAGAAAGCACAAATTATGCAAGCGTTTAACGAAGTGGCCCTGCTTCCCTCAATCCAATCCCACACCCTACGGCGCATTGAAATCAATGCCAATGGTTGTCTGTGAAAAACATAAAGATAATAAAAACAAAAAGTTAAAGATATAATAGTCGCTTAAAGTAACGTGGAAAAAATTTCAGAAATTACACTAATTAGCCGATTAAATTTCAATGGATAAATATATTTTTTCAATGATTATTAATTGATCCCTTATAGGTAAAGCGATGAGAGCGTTTTCAAGGTCCTTTAATTGGAAATCATTGAATGTTGATTGAGCCCTTTATTGACAATGCTTGAAGGGTCTTTTATAAAATTAATTGATTGAAATTTCATTTGAATAACAATGCTTTTAATTGGGATTGAGGAGGGCAATATGACACGTTCTTATCCGCTACAAAGTTCTTTACGTGGAAAGTTAGCGCAAGATTTTAAGACGTTTAGGGATAAGGAAGCATTAAGTGATGCAGAGGCCACACGCCAACTTTTGATGTTGGCACTGCGCATCAAACTCAATGACAGTGAGGATGATAGTCCATCGAACCGTGCGTTGATGGAAGAGATTTATCGTGTCGTTCGTGGCTCATCTGCGATCACTGATGTGGTTCATGGACAAACCTTTGATGGTGAAAAATTATTCCGACAACAAAAAGAATCCAAACCCTTTAGGCAACAGGTGAAATCTGATATCGATAATAAAGTCGATGAGTTTCTGGCAGGCAAAAAAAAAGGGTAGTCCATTGGACACCCCTTTTTCTACCGCTCTAACTCTCTATCTAGTTTATTATCTTGGTCATTGTTGTTGTCACGCTCCTGATTAAAATCAAACGTTTTTTGAGGGGAGGGTTCTTTGCTGTCGAAGTGTTCAAGCTCTTTATCTTTGATTTCTTTTGTGTGTTGATTAATATCAGTGTCCGGCTCGTTGGTTAATGAATCATGGTCTTGAGTGGGTGTGTCGAATTCCTCTTTTTGTTGATGCGTTTGTTGATGGTATTGTTCAATACCCTGTTTAATTTCCTCAAGCATATCGTCAGGTGAAACAAACTGAATATTTCTCCCTGAAAAGTTGGCCATGATTTTTTCAACGTTGTTGGGATTTAAATCAGTATTTTCTTGACTCAGTACAATCACAATGTTCTGTCTGAGTTCATCGGTGGAGATATTCTGAATGTCATTCTTATGATTGACATTGATAATGTCGTATTGGCCTTGATGCGCTTGATTAATAATAAAAGCATTCTCGATTGAGGTACTGATGATGGTGGTGTGCAAATCACTGCCTTGATGGAATCGCGTTATTTTTTTGGATTTCGTGCCTAATATCCGTGGGTTGATATCGAGTGCCGGATCTTTATTTCCTTGCCCGTCTAAATAAGTCACTTCAATCGCTTTTGTTTCTCCTTTTTTATCGTGAATGTTAGTTATCATTGCCGAGTGAAATGTCTGGTCCTCCGAGGAGTACACTGCTTGATGAAAATGAACATGGTCACTCTTAGGGTGTTCAATACCTAATTTATTGAGGTAAGTTTCGGCTAATGTGCCTGTGAGTGGCTGACTGGTTTGTATATATTCTTTCGCTCTCTCTTCAAATTGTGCCATGTGTTTTGGCGTAGTAGTCAGTAATTGTTCATGTTTAGGGTTGGCGGTGAGTTGGTATTTATTAGGATCATTAAGGATGTTGTGGGCTTCTTTCATTGCCTCCTTATAATTTATTTCCTTATGACTCATCATCAAATTGATTAATGAGCCTTTTTCACCGGTGGTATAGTCTTTAAAATACCCTCGATATTCCCCCGTTAATGACACTTTTAGAGCCGATTTACCGATACCAAAGGTTAAATAGTCACGGTCTGATTTAGATGGGTTCGGTTGTCCCAATAGGTTGATGGCTAAGCTTTCGGTGTATTTAGGGAGCGCTTGGTTGATGTGTTCTTTAAATTGGTTGTAGTCAAAATCTCCGTTTCTATTTTGATAACGTACGTCTTCATGAGGCAGAGCTTTGTCATTAAAGTAAGGGGTACTGTGTGGTGCAATGTTTTCGATGGTTTCAATGGCACTGTGTTTATTGACCTCTTTTGATAACCAGCTCTTCATCATCTGTTTTGGGTTATCGGTAAAAAGTTTGACATGAGTGCTCGCTCGGCTCAAATCGATGTAAGCGCGTCTTAAGTTCGTCAGTGCGCCTTTGCCTTTGAGAGTGGTAATGACGTACTGATACGTCGCTCCTTGCGCCATGTCCGCAGTTCTGGTGTAAGCGTAATCCCAATGCCCATCTTTGAGTTGGTTTGGATTGAGGTTTAACGTTTGCCCTTCTTTCGAAAGCGCGGTGATTTCTTCCTTGGTGGCACGGCTGATGGTGTATTCCACATTGGCTTTAATGCCTCGCGCTTTGTCGGTAAAGCGGGTCATGATTTTATCACCGGTTGAAAGCGGCTTTTCTGATTGAGCGAAGAGTGACGTGTATTTGTGGTCTTTGTTGCGTGGCAAAAACGGTTTTGTCTTACCTGTATTCACGTCTTGAAGTGTCACCACTCCGTGCTCCGAATCAATGTGGGTAATGATGTCGTACTCTCCTTGCTTGGTGCTTAAAATGAGCCCTTTCTGATAAGGCATCATGGTGGCTAACTCTTCTTTGCTATCACCTGTAGAGCGCAATCGGGTGGTGATGATGTTCTCTTGGCCTATCTCTTGTGTTTTCATCAGTCCGACACGAATGTGCTCAGTGATGTGGTCACGCTCATTATTCGTGTAAGCAATGATAAGCGTGTTTTCTCGCGTTTCGGGCGTACGGGCAAGGTAGTCCTGTGCTACAGCGTAAGGCAGCTTTTCGGTGGCAATAAGCTGTGCTTTGCTTTGGTCTTTCGCACTCTCATCGAGGGTGGAGATAATATGTTGCGTGCTATCGAGTGTATCAGGGCTTTGCTGAGAGAGTTTATCGAGGGCGCTGTGTGGCTGCTTATCCACAATGTTGTGTACGGCACCAAGCAGTATTTCATTCTTCTGACGAATGATGTCGGTCATAAAAGCCGTATCGATGAGTCCTTGTCTCATGCTCAATTCAAACGGTTTACCGGCATTAAGAGAAAGCAGCTGCTCTTTATCCCCAAGTAAGGTGGCTTTGGAGCCGCTTTGTAATACAAGGTCGGTGAGCTCTTTGGCTTGTTGGTTGCTGACCATGGAGCTTTCATCGAGGAAGAACAGCGTGTTTTTGTAGTCCTCTGGTAAGGTGATGCCACGTCTTAGGTCGGTCAGTAAGCTTTCCAGCGTTTGCGCTTGTATCCCTTTGCTTTCCAGTTCGCTGACGGCGGCGTGCGTTGGTGCAATACCTATGATTTGTGAAGGTGAGTGTTTACTGGCTTGGCTAGCGTGTTGAATCAATTCAATGTTGGATTCGAGTAGGGTGGATTTACCGGTGCCCGCTAAACCTTGCACGGCCACAAAACTGTCTTTGGTCGTTGAGATAAGGGTGATGCCGTCCTTTTGTCCTTGGGTAAGGCGAGGCTGTGCATCGAGATAATCTCTGACTTGTCTGTGGGTGGCAAACGGCTTGTGTTGATTTTTCCCTTGCTCAATGTTCCGCAAAATGTGCTTTTCGGTATCGAGCGCCGCTTGGGTGGTCCAGCGTGTGCCGTCGCTGTATTCGGCAGAGAGGGTGTCACTGCGCTTGGCGAGCTCTGTTTCAATTTGATCTTTGATTATCGGTTGATTGGCCTCTTCAAAAGCGTAACGGATCGCTTCGACGACTAACTCTTTTTGTGTAAACGCCGCTTCTTTTTCAGAAAGATGACTCAGGGCAAAGTTCAACGCTTTCTCTTGCAGTGGTGAATTTTGCTCTTTGTTTAAGAGGGTGAGGGCTTGCTGGATGTCGCTTTTGACGGTGATGGCGGTGGTGTCAGTCAGGTAGCGGTCGTTGACGCTTTGAGTGTGCATCACTCGCTCGATGGCAGAAAGCTTCACTTCGCTTTTCTCAAGCGCGGCCTGGGCTTTATCGGGGTTGTCGGTAAACACATCGATGCGCGCGCTTTTCTCGGTCAGATCATGGAAGAGCGCTTTGGAGAGCGTAAAGGCTTTGCCTGAAATGAGAGTGTGCGGCCTTGGTTCGATATGACTGGCGGAATGCACATAGTCGTATTTTAGTGGTGCGTCTTTCAGGGCTTCAGCGGGGATGGTTTTCGATTCGCCTTGCGTGTCCGTTAACGTCAGGGTTTCTTTAGATAATCCTGTGACCACGTAACGTTCATTGGCGTTCAACCCAGATGGAAAGTGCTTACTGGTGGTTATGAGGCGTTCACCTTGGTTAACTTGCAACGATTCAGGTTTAAAGACCTGCATGTTGAGGGCTTTGAACTCGGTGGAAGCGGGATCGAGGGTGTATTCTTTTCCATCGGTTTTGCTGAGTACATGGACTCGATTGTTTGTCTTATCCGATGTGGAAACCACTAACTCTTGAGGTTTTCCGTCTTCCCAATGGCGAAGGGTCATGCCCGGCTTGTAGTGTTGCGCTAACTCCTGTTGGGGTTTAGACAAATAATGAGGTTGCTGAGTCAACAAGGTGATGCCGCTGCGGGCAAGTTGACCCTGGTTCTGTAGAGAGGTCCGGATCGCGTCCGTCAATCGTCGTTGTTCAACGTGAGAAGTCGCCAGCACTTGTGTGTCTTCTTTGTTTGATAAGTAGGTATAAGCTCTGGCGAGGGTGCGCGTATCACTGTCGTGCAAGGCAACCTTACTGTCTATCTGTTTGCTGTCTACCCAAGAGTGCGAGACGACGTTGCCTTTGCGGTAAAGCTCGATGGCGTTATAGGCTTTAAAACCTTGGCGACTGGACGTGTTGTTCAGCAAGATGACTTTGCTCCCCGAGCCCTTAGCTTTTGCGTTTAAAGCGATCAACTCATTCGCGCTCATTTTGTGGGCGCTGTCGACGAGAAGGACATCTTTGTTGGTCATTGGTAGGTCGGAGTGCAACAAACTATGGACAGAGTGACGATGCTCTTCTTGAAACCGGTGTTTTATCCAGGCTGCGACCGTATGACTTTCACGTTGGATGGTTTGGCTATGACGGTGTTTGTCTTTGGCGTTTTGTGACACTAAGTGGACACGTTTACCGACATGGTTGCCGACGTTCAATAGGTTTTGCGCGATTTGCTCACTGTTGCCAAACACATTGACCACATGAAACTGTTTGGTGGACTGGTAAATGTCCGCCACCTTTTGGCAGTTGCCTTGAGTGAGGGTCAGTTTATCTAACGTAGCGTCATTGACGGGAGTACGCATATGGTGCGTACGCCCTTTGCTGGCCGCCATTAACGCTTGTTCGGTTTTCAGCATGGTTTGAGTGGTGTATTGACCTTTCATGGAAAGGGGGAGAAGCGCCCCGTCTTTCACCCATTGGTCTGCGACCACTTTAAGGTCGATTGCATTGGCTTGTACGCCGCCCTTGGTAAACTCGGCCGCGGCTAATTCTATGATCTTTTGCAGTTTTAGTGCCGTGTTGTATTGCCCCAAGTGTTCAACGGCGCGACTAAACGCGTCTTTAGCGATTTGTTCAGGGTGATGCTCTTGTTGAGCGATGCCGAGGGCGTTTTTAACCAAGTCTTTGGGCTGATAGCCTTTGTTGCACACCGTTTGTTGCCAGCGAGTATTGAGCTCGGCCTCACTTTCGTAGGTTTTGGCTTTGCGAGTATCGAGTGCGGCTACATCTTTTGCCGCTTGCGTCCCCCCAAAATCTAAGGCTTGTTGGTCGAGCTGTTGTTTGCGAGTAGAAAACGTATCAAGGAGGATTTGAGGGAGGCCTTTGGCTTCAAATTGGCCGTTACCCAATCCTTGCATTTGATAACCCATTTGTTCGCTCTCTTTGGCAAGCTGACTCTGGTAAATAGCGGTGTAGTACTTTTGGAAGTGGTAAATGCGCTCGCCTGTTCCATTGATGACGCCGCCTTTTTGTTTGAGAGAAGAGGCGAGTGTACGCAGTTGCCCTTCTTTGTCGCGCGTCATGTTTGCCGTCAAAGCGTGGGAATGGAGTTGTGGGTCGTTTTCACGACTGGTTTTATGGCGCACGACCGCAAAGGCCATGGATTCGGTATTGATGAACTCACGAGCGCCTTCGTCATTGATGTGCGTGGCTTGTGCTACGTCTTTTTCTAATTGCGAGAGCGCGAATTTGACCGCCGTGTTATGCGCATCGATTAAACGTGTGTCACCCCCGACGAGAGCAAGTACACTGACCGATTTTGGCGCAGAAAAGGTTAGGTCAAACCCCGATTTATGATCGTCGCGTTTGCCTTTGATGGTTTCATGGCCTAGGTGTCCAGATAAAACGGACTCTAACGTTTTTTGGTCAACCGGTTTACCGAGTAGGCCTGCTTCTTCGGCTAACTGACCATGCCAAAAGGTGTTTTCATTGGTACTGTTTTCTTTGAGGTAGTAGTTGTCGTTGCTGTCTTTTTCGAGAGAAATGTCAGGGGTCTCTTGGGTGTTTTCTTCGTTTAAGTAATACTTGGCGGCGCCAGAGGCGGATTTAAGAGGGCTAATGGACATCATAAGGTGTTCTCCTTTTTTTGGGGCGCAGCAAAGCCGCCACGTCAGCGGAATGCCGGTGAGTTGGGTGTGGTACGAATGGGTTAGCGGACGGCGTTGATGTGAATGAAAGGGTGGTAAAGGGTTTTTACAGGGGAGGGTAAGATTGTGTTCGGTCTCTAAATGTTCCTTGATGTTTCATTTCGTGTGGTTAATCGTACATCTCGCCCGTTTCTGCTTGTGTCATGGACGCCTCTTCGGTTTCTCGCTGTAGTGCATTTTGTGTGTTTTCAGCGAGCTGTTGGTTTTGGGCAGCGTTATTGGTCGGTTTTTCCTTTTTCGGTGCTTTGGCAAGGGTTTGTTTTTGATGGGTTCTGGTTTGCTGCTGCTCTTCTTCGTTTTCATAGGTACTTTGCTGAATGGCGAGTAATCGGTTTCTTTGGGTTTCATCGAGTTCATGCAAAGCAATTAACTCATGAAAAATCAAGGCTTGGTCGATACTCTCCATTGCTTTCCCGCCTGGTAGGTTGCGTTTGATGAAGGAGGGTTGGAGATTGCTCATGCGGTCGTACTTCAGTTGCAGCTTAGTGATGAGCATGGAGTTAGGGGTGCGTAAGTAACACTCTAAATCATCCAAACCTTGGATTTGGGCAGGAGAAACCACAGGACGCGTTTTGTTTTGGTGGCCAAGTGAGACACCGTCACGCAGTGCGTTCGCCCCGTAAGAAATATTTTCTCGTGAGATATCGATTTCTTGCTCACCAAGATCATCCGAGGAAATGGTGGCCATCGCTTTTGAAGGGGCGCGGAAGAAAAAGCGCGTGTTGAGCAAATCAAAAATGACTCTCGCCGCGTTGCGCCCGTAAGTGGTTTCTAATTGAGCGTAAGATTGCAAACCCAGTAAATAACATCCTCCAAATTTACGCACTTCAGAAATAATGTGCGTGAGTTCAGGCAGTTTATGTAACGTAGGCATTTCATCGATGATCACCCAAATTCGGCGGTCGTCATCGGGCTCCATTCCTAGAATGGCGTTGGAGGCAATCGCAAGCCACATCGAGATCAGTGGTCTGAGTGCGGTGTGTTGTCTTGCGTTACTCGATAGGAATAAAAATCCTTGCTGGGATTCATCTTGCACCCAATCTGTGATCGAAAATGGCGCCCGTTTATGGTGGCCTTGTGCGTCTTTTTCATCCAAACCATGTAAGTAACGTAATGACTTAATGTAAGTCGCTAGTACCGATTTGATGGAGATAGCTGTCTTCTCGATACTTTTCGAGACGAGGGAGCTAGCTTCGGTGTCTTTTAAGTGTTCACCTAGCGTGGAAAGCTCCGACGTTAAGATAATGTGCAGCAAATTTTCAATGGTACATTTGTGTTTGTCATCGATCATCATTTGATAGGTGGTTGCTGCGAAAATGGTTCGTGCGGAATCCACCCAAAACGGGTCGCCTTCGCCGTGTTGCGGAATAAGCGCGGCCGCGAGCGATTCAAAGTCAGGGGCTTCTTTGGCATCACTCCAAATATCCCATGCAGCGCAACGCTCATCGAAGGGATTTAAAATCACGTCTTTATGAGGGTCATAGAATTTACTGACAAAATCGCAGCCTTTATCGTAGATGATGGCTTTATCGCCTCGCGCCCGTATCCAGCGCAATAACTTGCGAATCGCAACGGATTTACCTGCGCCTGTGGTGCCGTCAATCATTAAGTGCTTGACCTCAAACCTATCAACAAAAAGCTTGTGACCATCGAGTGCAAAAGGAGAGAGTTTTTTCTTCTTTTTCAGCTCTGCGGTGACGGCTTTAGGCTCAGCCAATTGAAAGCCGCGAATGTGGTTATCTTCGCTTTGCTCTTGCCCTTTTCTCTTAAACCAGTGGTTGATAATCACAAACAGCACGGTGGAAGTGGCCACAGAGACCAGTAGGCCAATGAACAGGGCTTGCAGCAATTCTTGGTAGCACTGTGACAAGATGGGGTTTTGCAGTTGTTGGCCAAGGGTGCTGCTGTAGCGTTGATCTTCCCATTCGACCACTACGTTGCGCTTTAGGCTAAAACCTAATTTGTTGAATAGCCAAAATAGACTGTAGTAGTAGGCACCGGTTAATGTGCTGGCCGAGGTGAGGAGGTAAGTAGTGATAAGCCCGAGCAAGGCCGCGAAGATATTGAGGTACTTGATTGTGGTTACGTTCACTTGCCACCACATTCGAATGTTATGGAAAGTGATTTGACCACCACGAGTCGTAGACATAGAAAAACTCCTTGTGAAGGAAAACAAAAAAGCGCCCACACTGAGTGAGGCGCTTTTGTTCGGTAGAATGAAATCAGGAATAAGGTGACAGGTTACAAAGGAGGTGTATTACGAGTGCCAAGGCTAAGGGACGACAGAATTGTTTGGTGCTCGCATTAAGATTGACCAGTTTCAAAACGTTTTTGGACATAAATGTGTTTCAGGAATTCTAACATTAGCGATTAATGAATAACTTTTTATAAGGCAAACTTGCCAATTAGTACTTCTTCGTACAGTGCGCACTTTGTCTGATTATGTTTAATGATGCATATCTTATAAAATCAGTTCAACCTCTTGTATTTAGAGCTTTTATCATTTAAGTATCGCGAAATGAGTAAGAATTACATTTTTCGAGAGTTAGAGTGCCAAATGACGAGGTAGCTGAACTGTGTTTCAAAACTGTGAGGACTGGGTACAGTTCAAAATGTTATACGATAGAATGGAGCTACCAACTGGCCAAGTGGTTAGGCCACAACAAATATTAGCAGGAATTGCTCTTTTTGGGGATTCAATCGGATCTAGAGATTAAAACCTCAACGCACCTACTAAAACTTGCTAGAAGCATTATCAAAGATCAGGCCATAGAATACGTATATTGTTGAACATTAGGTGAATGATCTAAGTCGCAGTTTATGCCATATGAAAGTGATAGATTAACTCTCCTTATAAAAAGATGAGTACTATTATGAAAAAGTTGTTATTACTCGTTGGTTTAACTATTTCTACAGTTTCAATGCCGACATTGAGTCATCCCGGACGTACAGCTTCTGACGGTTGTCATTATTGTCGAACAAACTGTTCAGCTTGGGGTGTTCCTACGGGGTCAAGACATTGTCACGTTCATGCTGAACCTACTAATAAAGATCTGGAAAGTTCTGAGATAGTAAAAAAGCATAGCGACGACGATGGGCAGTTTGTAACTATAAAGCATGATGATGTATGGACAACATTCATATCAACAGCAGTAAAAGCTGACGATATGTAGCAAAGCACTTGCACGTACTGTTGATTTTAATAAGCCGGACTCATTGAGTTCGGCTTTTTCATGGCTTAAACTACATCGATAGCTTCAGGCCAAATAAAGTAAGGACCAAATCGTTTGCTGTATTTGAATTCAGCACCTTGTTCTTTGCCTGATTCAGTTAAAGTGTGTTTCCCATCTTCTAACGAGAGATACCCTTTCGACACACAGGCTTGAAGAAAATCGTCAGTTTTTAGCTTATGTTTCTTTGCGAGTTTAGAAGACGTAACTTTCGTTTCTTCAAAAACTGCATTTGATTCATCACTAATTGCAGGTTCAGCTGCGTCAGATGAAACCTTTTCTAGTGAAATCCTAACTTCATCACTAATACGAATAATACGTTGAGCTTCTTCATAAGAGTCTTTGTAAATCTCTGAGTCTTCATCTCTGTCGATGAAGATACCCATTTCATTATTATTTACTTGGCTGAACTCATATAGGTTTAAGCTAGTGATGATACAAGAGCTTTCGTTAATGTAGCACTTAGCGTGAAGGTTTTTACAGAAACTAGTACGGATGTAAGATAAACCTTTAAGCCAGTTAATCTCATCTGGTTGTAGTTCGCTTTTTCCATAAACAATTCTGATGTCGATTTTTAATCGATCTTTATCTTCTAGTAGCTCTCTGATTCGGTCATTAAGTTTCAAAAAAGGGCTGATGAGTATCAACCTTTCAGATGCATTCTTAATAAGTTCTTCTAAATAGTAGTTTGTAGCACTTGTGTTTAAAAACTTAGCCATTTCATATCCTTGACATATAAAATCTAACGCATACAAATTACGACGAGAACACAGTTAAAGCAAGTTGGTCATTTGATACATCAAACATGACGCACAATATCTGATTATGTTTGGTATGAAAGGCACAACCTATTGTTTATTCTGATTTTATCAATGCTATTAGACGTCGATGCACTGGTTTGGTCTTGTTAAGGCGATAGGCAAAATCAAAAACTAGGATGAGAAAAGTATGGTTTATCAATGCGAATTCAAAGTATAAATTACATTAACTAACACGACGTGACTCTTGTTGATAAGGTGACCATGACTGGTGCAAAGAGGTGTCTTGTTTGTGGATTAGCCAGTCCTCCTTTTTGGTCATATCAAGGAGAAAGAAGCCGGACTCATTGAGTTCGGTTTTTTAACAACAAAAAAGACTACAAACTAACTATTTCCCCATAGCATCCTTTTGTTCTTGAATGACGTTGCGGCATTTTCTAAGGAAGGCATGAGAGTTAATTTAGATATATCTAACCTATATAGAAGCTTCAATAATTCTTTAGCTTCTGACGACGGTAATGATAGACGAACGGTTGGAGGACGTGCGTAATTTAATGACTTCGAGCGTTCACTGATCACAGTTTCTTCCAAAGTCGGCCACCGTTTTTTTGCTTTATAAAAATGATTAGACGTGTTCACTAGGGTGAATAAACCTCGTTGCGCGCGTAAAAAATTGTTATTAACTTTGGGCGTCGAGATTAAGTTTATACTTTCAATATTTTTGATTATGTTGGTATTAATACAAAGAATGGAAAAATGAGTATCCGGTGCATTGTTTAACGCTGAATTAGCGGCGAAATAGGCAGCTACAAAAGGAGACTCAGTCCAATCTAATAAACGAGTCGGTACACCATGGTGTTGTGCCAAAGCAATACTAGGGAGAAGTTGGTGATCGAATGTATCATCGTCTTCAGTTACTACTCCTTTGAAAAGGTTGTAATCAATAGGAGTCTGTAAACCGATATGATCAGCAGCTTCTAGAAATAGATATACAGAGCGAATTTCTGCATGATTATGAAGTTTCAAGTATTGGCCAACATCACTTCGATTTACTGGAGATTGAGGCGTGAAATCCTTCAAGCTACTTTCGTCACGGTGAGCAGTTGGCAATAGAGACCAGGACTTGTTACCTTGTCCACGAAAAATATAGTTACAAACATATTTTTCACTCACATCAAATAAGCTTTTTGGGTTGAAAATGTTATCACCTAAGAGTTCATCAATAAGCTCTTTTGCTGATTCGTAAGTAATATCTATGTCGTACATGAGTAAAACTCTTTAAGTATAAGCCATTAAAATAGTTTCTAGCGAGAGTCTTCAGTTTTAGAAGTTCCGAACTTAAACTAACATGGTAAGTCTACTAGAGTTTTCTATTGACTAACAATCACTTATCTCTAGGCGTGTAAAAACTAGCGCGCAAGCTTGCAACTAGAGCAGGGCTATGTGAGTGCTGATAGATAGGTCGAATTTACCTCCGTGATACATCACGGGGAGTCACCGTGAAGAATATTATAAGGATGGATAACTTTCTAGAAGGGCAAACGTACATAAATAGGATGTGAATGAGTTCAAATTCTACCCAACAATGGTTGGGTGGACGACATATCTTTCTTTCGTTCCCCTTGAAAACCTTTCTTGGTGCCTATATATGCATATATGCAATGTTGCATAATTTAAAGGAGGTTTTTCCGATGAACGATTGGGATTACGTGAATTTTAGCGAAGTTCATGAAATGAATTATCATTTAGGGCTAGTTGGTAAATCGAAATCTGAAGACAACAGAAAGTACCTAAGAGATAACACTCAATGGACAGCAAAGAACAAGTTGGACAAAACACGCATTACACACACTGAGTTTAAACCCTTTGTTGTAGCCGATAAGCCGTATTTGCAAGATCCAGCTTAACGCGGGAATTGTAGATAAAGACGTCTCCCATGAGGAGGCGTTCTTCGTGACAACACAGCACTACTTGTTAAGCGTTTTGGTTCTATTCAGTTATCTCCCCCCAGAAATACCACTTTGAGTCTTATAATCTGAGTTAGCCCAGCTTTAACGCCTCTGGACACTTTCGAACTAGAAATTGTCACGGTAAACATTCTACCTATCAAGATTCTTGATGTTTATTAGCTATTGTCTTTGCTATTTGGCGAAATATCAATAACTAAAGGGATTGCAAAGTAAGTTGTGGGAAGCTAACGCGATAAGTAAAATTAGCGCTAACTAAAATGTCTTATTTTTGGCTAATATTACATGAGGTTACGTTAAATCTGGCTCTATTTATCTCTAACTTGAACCATTGTTGATTTATACAGATCAGTAAATGTTGGTTCCTCATCTCGATTATGAATGAACACAAAAACGGATCAGATAAACAATGTAGATAAGGGCAACTCGACAGCACCTTATGACTGTGAACCATGTTATAAAAATAATCCTTAATCTCCTCTTTCACTTTCAAAGTTGGAGATAAAGCCGAACCACTATTAAATCAACGAGAATATATAATGTTAGAACAATTAGAGATGATTCTTTTAAGCCTAAGTGCTGGGGTTGTAAGCACCCTAGTAGCAGTGCTAATCATCGGTGTATTCTTTGTAGCAATTTGGCTAGGAAAGAAAGGCAGAAACAGAGATTTCGTTAACTACGCACCAACTCTTTTAACCACATTGGGTATATTCGGTACGTTCTTCGGGATTGTGCTTGGCTTGTTAGAGTTCGATCAAAGCAATATCGAAACAAGCATACCTCCACTTCTAGCTGGTCTTAAGACAGCGTTCATAACGAGTCTGATGGGGATCTTCGCATCTCTATTACTTAAGACGCTCAGCACTATTCCTCTCTTCAAACCCAAAAAAGCGAAAGAGCAAAAACTTGGCGCGACACCGGAAGATATTCTTTCTGCAATACAGTCTCAATCCACAGAAACAAAGGCTTTGAAAGATGCTCTAGTCGGTAACGAAGAGTCTACGTTGCTTGGTCAATTCAAGATGATTCGCAGCGACATAAACGACAATGCTAAGCTATCCCGAAAGACGCTTGATGAAAGGGCCGAAACTGAAGAAGAGAGATTTAAAGAGTTTTCCACGAATTTGTGGCTCAAGATGCAGGAGTTTGCCGATGTCTTGTCGAAATCTGCGACAGAGCAGGTTATAGAGGCGCTTAAGCAGGTTATTACTGACTTCAATAGCAATCTGACAGAGCAGTTTGGCGACAACTTCAAACAGCTAAACGAGGCAGTGTTGCTTCTCGTTAGGTGGCAAGAAGATTACAAAAACCAACTCGAGAAAATGCAGAGCCAGTATGAGCTGGGCGTAAAATCAATTGCCTCTACCGAGTCTTCGGTCGCGACAATCAGCGAGCACAGTAAAGTGATACCTGAAGCTATGATTCAACTTAAAGAAATCATGGAGGTCTGCAATCACCAAATATCTGAGCTTGAGAGTCATCTTGGTGCATTCAGGGATATGAGAGACAAAGCGGTTGAAGCTGTGCCGGAGATTCAAAACCAGATAGAGAATGTGGTGAGTAGTATATCTAAATCAGTCGAGACTGCTAATACCCACTATGCCGATATGCTCACTGAAGCCGAGAAAGGCATAAACAATGTCAGCGAAAAGCTAATAGAGAGCTCTGAAACTATCGGCAAGTCTATAGATTTGGCTGCAACTGAATTTACAGATAATGCAGCTAGAACGAACGAAAGCCTCAAAACAAGCTCCGACTACCTTCAAGACCAAACTGGAATTATCAAGCAGCACCTAGAAGACGCTGTTTCTGATCTGAATAACACTATGCGCGGCATGATTGAAATGCTAGTTACTGATGCCAAGCAGATGTCAGAAACGATGACCACCGCTAACCAGAACCTAGTTACCGATACCAACAAAGTGTCTGAGGCGATTGTTAATTCGGCAGATAAGTTACAACAAAGGTTGTCTGACGTTATCGACGAGGCATCAACTCAGCAAATTAATCAAGCTAGACGCACGTTCGAGGCGATGGAAGAGAGTATTCGAAACCAAGTCGGGTTAACTGGCGAGGCGGTAGATTCTCAGCTCAAGTTGATTGATGAGTCTATGCAGCAAGAGATTAACCGTGTCATTACTGAGATGGGACGAGCTCTTACTCAGGTGACAGGCAAGTTTGTAGAGGATTATGTGAAGCTGACTCAGGCAATGAATGAGATCGTTAACGAGCGAGTTGCCTAATGGACAAGATATTCGGTAAAAGCAATGCCGCCGAAGAGGAGAATGGAGAGCATTGGCTTTCCATCTCAGACCTAATGGCCGGCTTAATGATGGTGTTTTTATTTATCGCCATCGTATTCATGCTCAAGACTCAGAAAGAAAGCCAGAAGATAAAAGATGTAGCAGTTGCCTATCAAGAGAACCAAGTTGCCATTTACGATGCTTTAGTGAATGAATTCAAAGGCGATTTGGATTTATGGGGAGCAGAGATTGATAAGGAAACTCTGTCATTCAACTTCAAGTCACCTGACGTACTGTTCGCAAACAACCAGACAAAGATTAAGCCTGCTTACAAGAGGATCTTAAATCAGTTCTTCCCACGCTATATCGAGGTTCTTAAGCCGTTTCGCGACTCGATTGATGAAGTGAGAATTGAGGGGCACACATCTAGCGCAGGTCTTAGAGGCTCAACCAAAGAGCAGGCTTATTTTTACAATATGAGGTTGTCACAAGGTAGAACGCGCTCCGTTTTGCAATACGGCTACAGCTTAATGCCGGAAGAGTCAGATTGGATAACTTCCAGAGTAGCTGCGGTTGGGTTCTCTTCCTCGAGGTTGGTCAAAGTAGACGGGTTAGAAGACCCAGAGAAATCACGTCGAGTCTCGTTTAGAGCCATTACAAACGCTGACATACAGATAAAACAAATTCTTGGTGAGAACTGATGAAGTTAAATATCGACTTTGGCGCCCTGTATAAAGCTATTGCCCCGTTGGGTGCAGTGAGATCTGATTTTACCTTAACAAGGCGCTCAGACAATCTAGAGAGCGTTACTCGTGGTCTAGTTCAAGGCAAGGTACTAGGTAAAGACATTCAGTTAGATGAGATTGACGGCTCAAATGGTGTACTAAGTTACGACGGTCATCAGGTAATGCTCTACATACCCGACCAGGGGCCAAGCATAAGCGAAGTTATTAGTAACGGTAAGTGTAAGTCTGCAAGGCGTGTTCATGTCGCAGAGTGTAAAACAATAATTGATATGCGCGAAAAAGGGCGTTTTCACAATAGATATGTGGTGACAAGTCGAAGCGATGGCAAGTTTCCGGTCTTTGGTCGTTCTTTTCACTCAGGTCAGGACTCAAAGGGTGAATCTGATTTATCACCATGCATTATGTGTATGAAGGAACTGAATGTAGAGGGCTATACCGAGAAGACATACGAGGAGCAGAAATCGTTCATTATCAATTTCTCGTTCGTGAGGTTGTTTGAGTCATACAGTTCCCACTTCGAGACAATACCAACCTCTACTGCCGATTACTACAGTGGTGGGTACTCTCCTGATTGGGCATCGATATCATCGAGCTTCAGAAGCGAACTGAATTACACCTGTCAACATTGCAGTGTTTGCTTAAAAGATCACAAAAAGCTACTTCACACTCACCATGTTAACGGGAACAAGGCAGACAACAAGAGGGCGAACCTTAGAGCCTTGTGTGCTGACTGTCACAGGAAACAGCCTCATCATGGTCACTTGTGCGTGAGCAACGAGACAACTTTGACCATCAACAAGCTAAGGGAAGAGCAGGGCGTTGTAACTCCGTTTGACAGCTACCAAGATCTAATGCTTTATGCCGATCCTGCTCTTGTTGGCTTAATATCAAAGTGTCAAAAGAATCGACTTCCCTGTGGCAAGGTTGGCGTAAGTAAGAACATAAAGGGAAATGAAGTCTCTATTGACTTGTGTTGGGATAATCAGAAAGTGGCGGTGGTGATTAATCACAAGAGCTCTAGAGAGCTTAAAGGCGCAGGATGGTCGGTATATACAGTTCAAGACGCATTAGATAGATTTGATTTGTTTCAAGGCGAGGTTAGATAGCCAATTCCTTTTTCATATTTTCACTCGAGCCAGACCATTGGTTTTGCCCTTTGATTTAAACTATCAATATGAGTTGATTTTTCTGTTCGTTAGAACTAACATAGCTTTACTACCTACCCATTATCTCGTGTGGCTTGACCCCAGATACTGGGAGAAATTGCCACTCTTTAGAGTGGTTTTTTCATTTCTGCAGCTAAGAAAAATAATAATGAAAACCAGAGTTTATATTGATGGTTATAGTTTTTACTACAATTGCCTGAAAGGGACACACTGATCTGCTCCAGTCAGACTGGACACTTAGCTAAGCGACATTTCGCTTTTCAA
>NZ_JBGONU010000073.1:0-15510 GCF_041439295.1 Vibrio sp. 1F253
TGCTTTATTGATTTTATTGTTAATTTATAGACTCATCTAAGCGGAGAAGAGCCCCTTTGCTTATGTCGGATCACAAAGCAGTTGTCCTCACTTTCTTTCAAACATAAGCAGAAACGGCTTTCTTTACAAGTAATTTGCGTCTGCATATTCATGCAATATCACCGAGAGATATTGAACTAGAAACTGTACAAATTACTCCCTCCTGAAAGAACGTGCTCGACCTGATCTTTCATTAATATGTAATTCTCTTCTACCGAACGGCCATATTTTTCTGATGTGTCGACCTCTAAAATTGGAATATCAAACCACTTAAAAACTTTGTGATATGCTGGTTCAACACTATTATTTTGCGTAACTGCATCGCCGTACCACTGAACTGTACCACCTCTGGTCTCTATTCTTTTGTTTATTGTTTCAATATCAGCTTTAACAAAAATTATCACTTCTGGAAGAAGTATTTTATTATTAATTTTAAGTGTGTCAAAAATTTTTTTGACAATATCTTCCCCAAGCATAATTGTTTGGTAAGCCAAAGTTGAAAATACATATCTGTCTAATATGACATCTTCATCGTTTAATGCTTTCGAAACCTCGTTACTCTTCAATAAGTTATTTAACAAAAAAATAGAAATGCACTCTCTTTTGACTCATAGGAATCAATGACCTTTCTTAGATCATGAGCTTCAGGGACTACCGCATTATGAACGATTGTATTCATTTCTTTCGCATATAGAGAGCTTAATGTTGTTTTTCCACATGCATCTAACCCTTCAAAAACGATAAATTTATTCATTTTTTCCTCATCTAATATTTTGTTATTATTTATAGAACCTATAATAAGGAATCTATTTTTATTTATTTTATTTTTGTTAATGGATTTTATGATATTTCCACAATATCTATATTGGTTTCTTTATATCTTGAAGAAAACGTAATTGGATTAAACTCTATTTGAGAAAGAGCTTTTTCCACACCGCATGAATTAATGCATTCGCTGTATTTATACCCAGATTTATTGGCAGTATTTTGGTAAAAGCAACCCTCTGGACTAATCATTAAGTATGATTCTGTCATAGTAGAATTAGACTCAGAATACATAGGTAACCCTAATCCACTATGTCTATGAACAAAATTATCGAACTGCTCTTTGGAAATTAGTAGTTCATTATCACCATAAGGCATGACCTGTAATACTTTCCATTTGTATGGATTTAGACTAGAAATTAAATTAGAGAAATCCTCTTCCCAATTAAGACTGTTAATTACAGTATTAATCTTTGTTTTGATTCCTGTTTGTGACTGTGTGAGGCTTGCTAGAGCATGTGTTAACTCATTAACACCAAAAGAGTTTCCTTTTCGATCGTTTCTTCCTATTTTCATACGTGTACTTAAATACTGACTGTCAAAGCTGATTCCAATCATGTCTAAAGTATCTTTCGGCAACGGTGATTTTCCATGAATTAGGTAATGTCCATTAGTTATGGTTGAGGTTTTAAATCCTTTTTGTTTTGCAAGAACCAAAGCGGTAACGAACGTATTTCCTAACATCATTGGTTCCCCTCCTGCAAAGTTAAGACGAACACTTTCGTACCCCAGCTTTTCTTTTAAGACTGGAGTGCCTTTGATGAAGTAGTCTGCTAGCTTATCCAATAAGTTAGCGATTGCCTGTTCTGAACGATGGAGTTCTTTGGGGCGTCCCCATTTTGCAAAACAGTATTTACAACTGTAATTGCAGACTTCTGTCATGTGCCAATTGATTACCAGTTCTTTTGTTTTTCTAGATTGTGCTGTTGTCATGCTTTTTATTCTCAGGTATTCAGATGGCTTCAGTATGATAAAATCGGCTCTGTAGAAAAATGAAAAGCAAAATCCCCCCCCCCCTCAATTTTCTTTTTCTAGCGGAAAACGAAACAATAAAAGGACATTCAGTGGCTACTTTTCCAACCTTCGAATCGGTACTTCTGCAGATTGCTAAAGCGCTTGGCGCTAATGGTCAGATGACTTCAAAATCGAAAAGCAAGTTTAAATATGTCGAGATGACGATGGATAATTTATCTAATACTTGGGAAAGTATTTTGGGTGATATAGCGGATGCTTTAGGGCTTGATGAAAGAGCGAAAAAAGATCTGATCTCCAATGTTACAGACGATTACTTGATGCACAAGAACATCGAGCTTAATGTTTATTCTTCAAAGGCGTCACAAAGAAAAATCGTTTGGCATTATTTAGCCAGGGTTATCATACCAGCTCTAGCGAGACATACGGTATTTTGGCAAATTGAATCAAAAATGGATGAAGGTATGCCTGGCGGGCGGTTTTGGTATCTTCCAGCCGTAGATTCTCCGATTGAACCTACGCAACTTCTTCTCCCTGTACCGCAGGTATTGAATTGGCTTATCGACTTAATCCAAAACACCAAAACATCTATTGCTAATAATTTAAACAACGATCTAGATAGTGTGGATAAATACGAAAAAGTATTAAGGAATCTTTACAATTGGCAAAAATCCAAGAGTACTCCTGAGATATCAAGTATCGAGAAAACGTTTTCGGACGAAGTGGATATACAGTTTGGTGGCTGTTTTGAGCCTGATGAAAAGTCTTCGCAATTTAAACAGGCTCTAGATTTTATTGAAAAAAAAGGTTTGTCTTATGATGACTTACAGCATGAAATAGATATTTCTTGTGAAGACTTAAAGCGAATATTAAGGAGTGAATGCCCAGCAGCGGAGCAGCAAGATTTTGTACAGAAACTAAAAGTACGATATCAGGCACCAAGCTCTAAAGTGATACGTATGAGGTTGCTGATAGCCAGAGCTATTCAAGAGGGATATGAGCAATTAGTTAAGTATTTAACACCTGGAGTCGACAAACTATCTTTTGACTTAAATGAAAATAAAACACTTCAGTTAGTTGAACTTTACAACTATGTATATAACCTGACTTTTTTGGCTCATATTCAAAAGGGAAGTTTAGGAGACCATGCGGAAAATAAGTATTTTGAAGAACAACTTCCTTCCTTTTTTAGGTACGATTTATTGCGAATTTTCACCTCAGACAATGAGCACGATATCCCATGGAGTACTTTAGATAGAATTAATTGTATTTTTAGCCGCTCTGGAGAAGAGGATATATTAGATAATGTCTTTCCTACGTCTCAAGGTGAATTTAAAAAAATGTGTAAACTTATAAAAGAAGAAGGTGATTATTCAAATAATTACCTTATGCGTAGAGATGTTTTAATAGATAAGCTAAAACAAAACAAATCTCCATTTAAACAATTACAGAATATTGATGATTTTGATCTAGTATATGAGGCTAGAATTATTCAGGAGAATCAATATTCAAATCCTAATATAGGTGACATGATTGTTGAAAGGTTAAAATTTCTAGAAGCCACACCTACTGAGTCGATGAAGCGAATATTATTTGAACTAGAAACTCATCTACTCCTTAATAAGTTTGGTTTAAAAACCGAAGAAAAGGTATCTGCTTTGCTAGATGAGGCTAAAAACTGTGATGATTTTGAATTTTCAAAAGCAAATATACTACGTTATGAAGCTCTTCATTATATTGCGCAGAACAAGCTTAAAGAAGCAGAAAAAAATCTTAATTTGGCTATCGATGAATGTAAGAAATACAGCTTTGGAAAGTTTAGAGGATTGTTAGCTAGAGATGCATTCACATTGGCTATAGCAAACCAAAAACTCATTCCTAATAATCACGAAAAGTACTTTAGAGACATGTACTACTGGGGCGGACTGAAAGGAGAACCTAATATTTATGACGTTTCGCGTGAATTACATGAGTATTTTTGGGAAAAGTTGTATCAATGCTATCCTAACTATCAACTGCTTTTTGCTTCTTGTTCTAGCGATATTGAAAAGTTTAGTCGTGATTTCGCAGAGTGTATAAAAAATGGACGTTCCATTGAGCTAGTACTTAAAAAACACGAAGCTTTAAAAAAGAAACAACTGAAATATCCACAAGCAGATAGCATCATTTTGCTAATGATGAAGATGAGCTACGAGTTGCTTCGGAAGTTAAATTATAACAAGCAGATGGTTCCAACAGACATTGCTAATGAAATTAGTGATGTCTGTAATGGGATGATTCAAGGTATCCGTAAGGTCATCGAGCTATGGCCAGAAATTGTGAATATTACAGACTTTAAATATCAGACGCCTTTGATGTTTGCTGCAAACAACAAAGATTATCAAACGGTAAAAGCATTGTTGAAGTCTAACGCAGATCTGAATCTTCAAGATTTCACGGGTAGAACAGCGCTTCATGCCGCTGCGGCTAGCCGATGTTGTAAATCTGCGTCACTTCTACTAGAGCATGGCTGTGATGCAACGTTAATTAACGAAGAAGGTGCAACAGCGTTACATACGGCAACTCGCATGGGCGATCTGCCTATAATTGAACTATTAATTGAAAAGAGACCTGAGCTACTAAAGATTGAAGATTCAAAAGGAATAATACCTGAGCAATTGGCCAGAGAAATTGCCAATAATCCGCTAGCTTACGACGTTCTGAAAAACTTTCTCTTGTCTGAAGGCCGTAGTATTGTCAGACACGAGACTTATAAGGAAATCTTAGAGGTTTTTTAATGGTAGATTTAGTTATAAGTTTCGATTTGAGTTGAAATTTATTTCAGGGGACAAGTATTTCTAAGGATAATCTGCCTGTTATGCTGAAAAAGTGCATAATATGAATCTAACACAACTGGTTGAAGATGGAAGTTTTTGTCCATTTCTTTGAATCTCAGGAACAGAGATAAGTAGTGCCTGATTATGCTTTTGGATACTAAAAGTTATTAATAGGGTGAAAGTTAGTCCGTCGACGTTAATTAAAAATGTCCAAAAATGAGTTTCATAAGCATCGTTTAATCAAGCCAGGTGAGTGCCTTATCAAACCCATCTGGCGTTATATTGATGTACCAATCTAGATCCACTTTTTTGCGCATAACCAGTCCACACTCTTCAAGAGCTTTACATGAAACTCGGAAGTTGTTCGGGTGAATATCTCTCCCAAGCACTTGATTGACGGCCAGGTTGATGACGGTTGACTTACCTTCTTTTACTCCTTTGATGAACGCCTTGGCCAAACATCTTAAGACCTCTTTTTGAACCTGGCTCATTCTTGCTCTTTTCATTCTCTCTGCCTCTTAATCATTGCAACAATAATTAAATTAAAATTCTGAAAATTTATTTATTTCATCAAGGGATAGGTTCGTGCTGGCTGCTATATGCTTGCATGTAGAGTCAGTATGAAGCCGACAGAGCGAAGCAACGTCAGTCAGCTCTTTACTCATTTAAAGAACAGCTTTGTTCGCGATTCTAAAGAGAGATATTTTTTCCTAGAACCTTATAGACCGTAGTCCTACTGCACTCTAACTCTTTACTGATCGCATGCTTGTTCATTCCTTGGCCTGCAAGCTCTTGAATACGTGTATGAAGCGTCTTATTAGGAAATCGGCCAAGATGCCTCCCCTCAGAGCGAGCACGCTCTCTGCCTTCATTACAACGCTGTAATATTCGTTTTCTTTCCATTTCAGCAAACGCCGATATGGTCGTATAAATGACTCTACCTACATCGCTATTGATATCTAAATCCCCCAAATCATGAAACACCAAACCCGCTTTCTTTTGCGCTAGCTGATCGGCAATTTGCAAAGCATCAATGGTATTTCGAGCAATGCGGTCGACTTTGGTAACATGAATAACATCTCCCTCCCTTGCAAAATCCAGCAACAGGTTAAGCTGCTCTCTATCAGAGGATTTACCGCTCGCTTGCTCTTGGTAAATTTTGTCACAACCAATACGTTTAAGCTGTTCAAGTTGAACATCGAGCGTTTGGTCTTGGGTGCTAACACGAGCATAACCAATTTTCATAAAATGGCCTAAAAGTGAACTTAAAGATATTGATACTCAAGTGTACATGTTCACTTTAAATTATAAAGACTAACTGAACAGTTATTAGATGATTGTGAGCAATGTCCATAAAGTTACACCTTAATGAACAGTTGTTAAAACAAAGCGGGGGAACAGCCTTAATCATTGCAACAATGATTAAGTCAAAAGAAAGATTTGGGTGCACCTTGGCATGGATCACAACACTGAATCAGGATACATGAGGTGATGATGAGCGTAAAACGCTTGTTCGGGAGAGATCCGCATTCATGAATCGCCTCTTCAATGTTGAGGTGGTGTACTAGTATGTCCACACTCTCTACATACGTAGTCACCAGTTTGGACACCAAACATCCGTTCCTTACCTATATTGGTACAGCCACACTCTGGACACTCAGCCTTTCTTGCTCTTGCCATACGACTTCCCCTTAGCAACGTCTTAATGTTCTATCGTGATACTTCATTGTTGCCGCACCAATAGACAATGTGCTGACAGCAAAGAAAGCAAACCAACGATAATTTAGATATTTGGTTACGGCTGATAATGCATCGGTTGGCACTGGTGCTGTCCACGCAACAATGAAGCTGATTACGCTACCCAACATAAGAGCAACGGTAATAATTATTCCTGCTTTAATTTTCCAATCAAAGAACTCAAAAAACATGATGTCTTTTTATCCCTTTTGTTCGTTGTCTTTGTTTGGTAGGCCATTCACAGCGTCTAAGTCACGCTGTTCACCCGCCTTTGCTATCCGTGATAACTGGCGTTCGGACTTACCCCAACGTTTTGCGATTTCTTCAAACTTCCAACCTTTAGCGTTTGCTATAAGCTGAAACTCTGTAATATTTCCACCTGTCATATGTGTCTAGTACATTCCAATTTAATTACCTGTCAAATATGTCTAGCTCACTAATCGCCAGTATTTCGACTCTCAGGAGCTAACAACGACTCAAAACGTTCTAAGTTTTTGATATTACACTCTTGATTGAATTTTTCTTCAAACCCTAACACTGTAATAAGCTCTCGTTTAGAAGTGGATAGTAAGTAAATAGCGTCCGTGTGCTCATTGAACATTTTTAGAAGAAACTCAATAGCATCAACTCGGTTTCGAGTGGATCTACCTTTCCATGCTGGCTCATGATGGAATAAACGATTCCTGAACTTATTTAATGCTCCCATTTTCTGAAATAATGTATTGAGTTTAACTCTCTTCTCTCTAGCGTTCGGGAAACACTTATCCAACTGTGTTTGCCATAGGTTATGATCTCTGTTGCGAGGGTTGTTGTAGTCTCGGTGTAACATGTGAACCCAAAATCCAAACGGTAATCGAGAAACAAGATCGTTACTGGTATATCGAACGCCTACATCCTTTAAACACTGCTGTTCTGCAAAATCGACTTGTTTTCGAGACTCTTGACTTAGAGGAATTCGCTTATACCATTCATCATCTTCAAAGCATTCTGTTGCTGATTTATGGATTGAATTTCTCAACGTCACTTCAAGTAGCTGAACTACTGAGAAAAACTGAGACATTATACTTTGCATCGCCATATAAACGGCTATCAACTCACTATCAGATTTACAGTCGAGCACCTGACGATAGGTCTCTAGTTTTTCTGTAGAAAGTCCTTGCTTGATCTCTTCCAAATCCAAATTATTTGCCCTCTGTATCAAGGTTGTGTATTATTAGAAACAACTGAGGTTAATCCTCTTGTTGTGATAGCCCTGTCCTCTTCCGCTGGAAACAGTATTGACAACAGGTAGCGAGTTTAAGAGCCACCCTTTCGAGGGTGGCTCACTTGTTTGTAGCTAATAAAAGCACACTATATTCCCTCGTTTATTCTTCAAACAGAGACTCAGCCCCAATCAACGGGATAAGTCTTAGTAAAACATCTTCCATCACACCGTTTTCAGCGGTGGTTATCTTCTTCGCGTTACGGTCTTTCCAAGAGAGTGTTTGAATCAAACTTGATGCCACGACACTAGGTTTATCCAAATTCATTACCGGAACCTCGGTAGCTTGACCTCGAATACTGGTACTAATCGGACAACAGATAAGTAACCCCGTTTGCTGATTATATTCTTTACTTGAAAGGACAAGAGCAGGACGGTATTTGCCGATCTCCTTGCCTTTCACGGGTTCAAAATCTAACCAGATAATGTCATTACGTTTAGGGATGTACTGAGCCATTACTCGCCTAACTCCTTACCAGAAACAACCGCTAATTCGTCAGCATGTGCCGTATGAGCATCTAAGCCGTTCAGAAGTTCTTTTTCGCTGAACGGAAAGCGTTTCTTCGGGCGTTTGATTGGTTCGATAGTGATTTTTTTACCATCGGCTTTAACCTCAATATCAGCCCCTTCAACCAAACCAAGCTGACGAATGAACGTAGCAGGAATTATGTTGCCAAGACTATTGCCAATTTTTCGTACTTGAGTGCGCATATCTCAACCTCTATGTGTGTACATTGTTATAACAATAGTGATTGTATATATTTTAACCTTGGTGTCAACATTGTTATAACTACAATGCTAGTTCAGCCGCTTTAGATAATTGGTTCGTTGAAATGTCGATGTACTCCAAACTCATTGACGGTTCAGCATGGCCTAATGCTCTTTGTATTGCGTTTAACTCAATCCCTTGAGCATTCATGTTCGAACCGTAACTTCTACGCCCTGTGTGGCTACTACAGCCTTTTAATCCGCTCCGCTGATAGATATTCCTGATCATCAACTCCAGTACATCACAAGCCTGATAATCAACCTGTTCACCTGCCTGATTTATTCTAGTTTTACGCTTCATCGAGTAGCTACGTGCACGATTGTTCAACACAAGTTTACTTAGCGGGTTTAGTCCCTGATAAGTGTTGTTAAAAGTGGTCGCCCAATTGTGTGACTTTCGGTAATCAACCCACTCTTGGATCATTTGTTTGGCTAATTTACTTAACCAGATAGAACGGGGCTTTCTTCGTTTACACAGTGAAGCTCTAAGGTAGATCTCTTCTTTAATTTTGCCAGTAGGCATCAGTACATCATCAACTGTGAGTTGGGCGAGTTCAGAGACTCGCAAAGTCGAAAAAGACAAGGCCAAAACCACACGCTTTAGCTCAGGGTTTTGCATTAGTTGGCATCGAACAAGTAACTTGCGGATTTGTGACGGGGTAAGGCTTTTTGCTTTGGCTCTAGCTTTAGTCATTGTGTATTTTCCTCTTAGAGTCAGAAATACACACACAAGCAGATTAGAGCGTGTTGTTCATGGTATCACACGGAATTACTGGCTTTGGGGGAAAGCGTTCCGTAGTATCGAAATCAACTGATCACGATACTACATACTGGAGTGGTTAAGGTAATTGATGGGCTGTTGCTGTTAAAGACTCGATTTGAACTGTTTTACCTGACATAGAAACTTCTTTGGTATAAAGACTTTCTGCCTTATCCCATTCTAAAAACGCCTGATTAGCTATCGTTTGAATATTAGCTAAATTCACATCGTATTTTTGCGTTAAGCTCAAAGGAAACTTGAAATCATAACTAAGCCAAATGCCATTTTGCTCGGGACGTAATACATGTTGCCAGGCGGAGTACTGACTACCACAATTGTCATATTCAAAATTGCAAATCTCAAACCCCTTACTTTCCGGCAACTGAGATAAATATAAATACACATCGTAGGTTTGATACTCAGGCATCGCTTCAGCATTGTTAAAATTTAACACAATAACACTGTGTGCCCCTGCCTTTGTCCCAATCTCAATATGATTGGTAATAGGGGGGGGGCGTTGCAGTGTTCGTACAGCCCAATAGCGCTGATGATATTCCCACCGCAAGTAACATTTTTTTCATAAATAGCCCTTTTTTACTGGATATCTAACCAGTACAATAAGAATCACATCACGACACAATAAACATCCTCACCAATTGATTAATGTTGAATTAATCAATAATTTCAATATGTTCTTGTTTATATATGGTTCATGCTGGCTGCTATATACTTGCATGTAGAGTCAGTATGAAGCCGACAGAGCGAAGCGACGTCAGTATTACTAATTTAGAGAAAACTGATCATTTTGAGGCTTAGGATCAAAAAATCAAGCGAAACCAAAACACATCACAACCCGTTAACATTTAACTAAATTCTGTAATTAACTTTCAGGAGAAAACTCTAGGGTATGGAAAGAGAAATGGCTGACTTTCGAGCGGTTGTAGCTAGAGTCGTCCCCTACCGCGCAAAAGCCAGCCTAATTTTGTCAATTTAACATATGATCGATAATACAATCCAAGAAAGAAGCACCGTACGGTGACTAATTTAGGTTCTGTCGCAAACTTTGAGGATTTAAGTTAAGGTTTGCTTGATTTCTACTCATGAAACTGATTCTTAATGTGTAAGGCTGTCACTTTCCTTCTGAAGTTGTTCTTGAAACCGTACGTTATTATCTCGCCTATAAACTCAGTTATCGTGAAATTGAAGAGATACAGCTTGAGCGTAGAGTTGTTGTAGATCACGCCACTATCGATCCGTCGATAAATTTGGAAACGTGATCGATTACTACCTTAGCCCGAACCGTGATGAGGCAGCTGCCAAAGCCTTTCTGAATAAGGCCATTGCACAAAATGGTTTACCAAGCAGGTTACAGCCAAGCAATAAACTTGCGCGGGACAAGAGTGAATAACTTGGCCCCCCTAGTGGCTGCCATACATCCTCAAACAAACAGTCCATTTCCTGGTGTCGTGGGAGAAGCGAACGGCCATGTCATTGATTTTCTACTCTGCGATCGCCATGATGAGAAAGCGGCTCGCGCCTTCTTTACCAAGGCAATCGGCTATAATGGTTTATCAGAAAAAGTGGTTATCGATAAGAGTGGTACCAACGCGTTAGCGCTGCATAACATCAATGTTCAACTCTGGCTGACGGAGAAGAGACTCAACTTGATTGAAGTATTTCAAGTTAAATATCTGAACAATATAGTTGAGCAAAGTCACCGGAAAGTGAAAGGTAAAATACATCAGTGTTTAGGGGGGAATTTGTATGAGAGAGCCAGTTCCACCCTGGCAGGCGTGGAACTGTGGTCGATAATTAAAAACGGACAGCTCGATAATCCTGAAGGCTTATCTGCTTGGGAGCAATTTTACGCACTAGCAGCCTAATTACATCTAAAAACCAGTACACTTATACTTCATCATAATTTTGCGATACAACCCCACATTATACGGCTTTGGCTCTAGAGCTGGTTTTGTTCATTTTACTTTAAATGACTAAAGCGTTGCTCCAAATTGTTCTAACAACTCACGTTGTGCATCGGTTAGATTTTTGGGTATTTCAACTTGAACCTCCACCAATAGATCGCCCGCTTCACCTTTACGACTTGTCACGCCTTTCCCCGTCATCTTGAATTTACGCCCTGTTTGAGTACCCGCTGGAATTTTGAGTTTAAAGCGACTGTCTAACACATTCACCGTAACTTCCCCCCCTAAAGCCGCAGTAACCATATCAACTTTGGTGTGACAAATAATGTCATTACCATCGCGGTCTAGAAACCCATGTGGTCTGGTTGCAATAATGAATAATAAATCCCCCGAAGGACCACCATTAACGCCTAAACCACCTTTACCGGAGTAACGTATCTTTTCACCATCTTTAATACCCGAAGGGATCTTAACTTTGATTTTTTTCTGTTTACCATTGATTAGCAATTCGACCGTTTTTTCAGCCCCTTGAACCACATCAATAAAGTCTACAGTAAGCGTATATTGGTGATCTTGACCTTTTTGTCCGCGTGGGCGCCCGTGTCCACCACGAGTTTGTGAGAAGAGATCCTCAAACCCTCCACCAAAGCCGCCGCCACGTTGGCGGAAGGCATCACTAAAGAAGTCTTCGAACCCACTGTGACCACCAAAACCACGATTCTCAGATTCAGTATGACAAAATTGGTCATACTGAATGCGCTTTTCTTTGTCTGTTAAAATTTCATAAGCATCTTTTACTTCTTTGAAATTCGCTTCTGCTGTCGCATCTCCGGGATTTTTATCGGGGTGATACTTAACCGCCAACTTCTTGTAGGCTTTTTTAATCTCTTTCTCCGAGGCTCCCTTAGATACACCTAGCACGCTGTAATAATCTCGTTTTGACATGCTAAAAACTCACTCAATTTCTCATTCAAACAAAAAAGGGCGTATGAGTGACCTCTTACGCCCTGAATACCAATAAGTTCACGTCTCCATGATACATAACTCAACGTTTAACAGCTCGAAAGCAATTATCCGTCAGTGGCGTTACTTCATTTCTTCAAACTCAGCATCAACAACATCGTCGTCCTGCTTAGGTTGTTCATCAGCTTGCTGTGCTTGTGCTTTCTGTTGAGTAATTTCCATTAGCTTTTGAGCTGCTTGCATAAGTTCTTGAACTTTAGCGTCGATCACTTCTTTTTCGTCACCAGACTTAGCTAATTCTAGAGCTTCGATAACCGCTTCGATTTTAACTTTCTCGTCTGCAGGTAGAGCTTCACCCGCTTCTTCTACTTGCTTCTTAGTACCGTGAATCATTTGGTCAGCTTGGTTACGTGCAATGACTAGCTCTTCGAACTTCTTGTCCGTTTCTTTGTTAGCTTCTGCCTCTTGTACCATTGCTTCGATCTCTTCCTCAGACAAACCACCTGATGCTTGTATCGTGATCTTTTGCTCTTTACCTGTTGCTTTATCTTTAGCAGATACGTTCAGGATCCCATCCGCGTCTAGGTCGAATGTTACTTCGATTTGTGGCATGCCACGTGGAGCTGGTTGGATACCTTCTAGGTTGAACTGACCAAGAGACTTGTTGTAAGTCGCTTGCTTTCGTTCACCTTGAAGAACGTGGATAGTTACTGCGCTTTGGTTGTCTTCAGCTGTAGAGAACACTTGCACCGCTTTAGTCGGGATAGTTGTGTTTTTCTCGATAAGCTTAGCCATTACCCCGCCCATCGTTTCGATACCGAAAGAGAGAGGAGTAACGTCAAGTAGTAAAACATCTTTAACGTCACCAGCTAGCACTGCACCTTGAACAGCAGCACCCATTGCAACAGCTTCGTCAGGGTTCACATCTTTACGTGGCTCTTTACCGAAGAATTCAGTTACTTTAGCTTGAACCATAGGCATACGAGTTTGACCACCCACTAAGATAACGTCAGTGATTTCGCCTACAGATAGGGCAGCATCTGCAAGAGCTACTTTTAGTGGCTCAAGAGAACGTTGAACTAGGTCTTCAACTAGAGACTCAAGCTTCGCTCGAGTCACTTTGATGTTCATGTGCTTAGGGCCATTCGCATCAGCCGTAACGTAAGGTAGGTTTACGTCAGTTTGAGTAGTAGAAGAAAGCTCGATTTTCGCCTTTTCTGCTGCTTCTTTAACACGCTGCATTGCTAGTGGATCAGTTTTAAGGTCGATACCTTGCTCTTTTTTGAACTCATCTACTAGGTAGTTAATCATGCGGTTATCGAAATCTTCACCACCAAGGTGAGTATCACCGTTAGTTGAAAGAACTTCGAAAGTTTTCTCACCTTCTACTTCATCAATTTCGATGATAGAGATATCGAATGTACCACCACCAAGGTCGTATACAGCGATAGTGCGATCACCACCTTGCTTGTCTAGACCGTAAGCTAGAGCAGCAGCAGTTGGTTCGTTGATGATCCGTTTAACATCTAGGCCTGCGATACGACCAGCATCTTTCGTTGCTTGACGCTGAGCATCGTTGAAGTAAGCAGGAACAGTAACAACTGCGCCAGTTACTTCTTCGCCTAGGAAGTCTTCAGCTGTTTTCTTCATTTTCTTAAGAACTTCAGCAGATACTTGAGGAGCAGCCATTTTTTGGCCTTGCGCTTCAACCCAGGCATCACCGTTGTCAGCCTTAACAATGTTGAAAGGCATGATTTCGATATCGCGTTGAACTTCTTCATCTTCAAAACGACGACCGATTAGACGCTTGATAGCGAATAGGGTGTTTTGAGGGTTAGTAACCGCTTGACGCTTCGCAGGTTGACCAACTAGCGTCTCGCCTTCAGTGTATGCGATTACCGAGGCTGTTGTGCGTTCGCCTTCAGTATTTTCTAGTACGCGAGGTTTGTCGCCGTCAAGTACGGCAACACATGAATTTGTTGTCCCTAAGTCAATACCGATAATTTTACTCATAATAAGACCTCTCTTATTAAAATTATTTTTTCTAATGCAAAATATGTAATTCTATTCTTCTATATGAGTACAAGCGTTTAAGTCTTGCACTCTAGTGGTGATAAACAGCAATATTTTTAGACAAGGTTAGTAAAATCGAATACTAAAATCACCTTATCCGATCCTGTTTCCCCAGTCATTATTTGTGGATTGAGATCTGACGGGGTTGCATTGCTTCTGGGACTTCACGGACGAGGTCTACGTGCAGCAAACCATTTCCCATACTCGCTGCTTTAACGGTTACGTAGTCAGCCATCTGGAATTTACGTTCAAAGTTACGCTCTGCGATCCCTTGATAAAGGTAATTAGGTTTAGTTTCTACAGGCTGAACTTCACCGGAAACGATTAACATATTTTCGTTCTGGGTAAGAGTTAGTGCATCTTCAGAAAAACCAGCTACAGCCATCGTAATACGATAGTTGTTTTCGTCTTTCTGCTCGATGTTGTATGGAGGGTAGCCATTACAAGATGGCTTATTCGTGCTACTCTCCGCTAGGTTAAATAGACGTTCAAAACCAATGGCATGACGGTATAGCGGAGAAAAATCTACATTACGCATAATACTATCCTCATAAATAAGCAATAGTTCTTAGTGTTTAGTACACCAAGACCGGAGACAGACTCTATTGCACCACGTAGGCGCCGTAAGACATATGTTCCAGGTGTTAACAGGTTTAAGGAACTCGCTAATGTCGCATACTACAACGTCAACGTTCCTTGATTACAATTGCCCTTGCTTCCCTAAGAAGGCGAAGTGGGCAACTTAAGAACTTCATCTGTCAGTTCGTTTTTTTAAAATATTATCCCAAGAGAAACCTGTCAATACTAACATTAGGTTTTTTTGGTCATTTATAAATTGTTAATTTAGCAAAAGCGCTAGCTCGATTCTGTCAGATTCGATCTAACAGGTTCTTCGCTGGCTCATTCCTACACACAACCCAAATCGCGGGCCTGGATCTGTCAGCATATAATGTATTTTAATGTGACACCCTAAGCGCCAAAACGCACATCAAAACAAAACCCTGAGCACTTAAACGTCCCCTCCCCCTTTGTCACAAATCGCAATGCTGGAAATACTGACCCGTAGTTGGTGTACAGAATGATGTGATCCGCTCGCTCGTGAAGAAACCATTCACCAAAGCCAGCGCCATTTAATTCGATGAAAAAGTCACGGATTTCATGGAAAGCAAAACGACGCGACCCCAATAGCGGAAACTGCTGCTTGATAGCTTCAACGAACCCTTGGTCTTTTAACGCTGCGATATCAGCCTGCTGATCGGGCGATTGACGACGACTGAACATTTTCAAACGCTGGATTTTGGAAACCCAATCAGACTTTTTTTTCGCCTCATCACGACACTTTTTGACTTGAGAGCGCAACTTCAATACCGCCAA
>NZ_JBGONU010000074.1:0-14354 GCF_041439295.1 Vibrio sp. 1F253
ACGCTAATATCGATTCGTTCTAACGTTAAGGTTGGTTTTACAACCTCTTCTGATAATTCTGAATTACAACCTGTCAAGAAGAGGATAATAAGACAGATAGATATAAATTTATTCATGGTTTAGATTGAAATTAAAAAATGGGATTACGAAGATCGGGTAATAAACGGTGGAATGACAATCATTTAAGATAATTTATGATTTTTAGGGGGCTTTGTTGCGTAATTCAGTTTAGAGACAGAGTCGTCCCGTTCCGTGTATTTCGACGACAAGTTTCAGGTAGTCGGATATGTAGGTCACCAGCTATTCCATACGATGGTACTGAGCTAAAAGGCGTCATCCAACAAAGTCTAAAACTTGGATCGCCCTAAAATACCAACGCCGTTTAACTTAAATAAAATCTAACGCTTTATAGGCGAACTTTTCCGTCTTTGCATTCCGTCTATGTTGCTGACATTTGTTGTGATACTCAACTGCTATCAACCTGTTGTGTGAATCTACATATAGTTACGGAGGGTAAATTACTGAAAAATTCCTTATATGAGACTAAAGTACCGATTAGATTAACTTGGTGTACTGGCTAGGTCGCCCACTAATTGAGTCTGAGAAGGTTTGGGGCATTTTCGAGCTAGAAAATGCCGTGTGTTAAAATTCAGATTGTGACGATTTTGGACAAAGACGATTTAGCGCATCGCACTAAACCGTTCTTTTTAGATTAGAAAAAATACCTTGAAACCTTAAACGTTAGCTTACTCTGCCATAATCTTATCGTAACTATATTGGCACGAACCACATTTACCTTCGTTGTATTGATCTTCTATGCCTAATGACGTGTCACATATTTCACAAAATTTATATTCCATTTCATACTCACACGCCACACACTTATCTTCACTATATATATATGTGTGTTTTCCGCACTCATGGCATGAATCATAAGGAGAATCCCCACCATCCATAGCATTACTAATTGCTTCACCAGACAATGAGTCATCAATACATTGCTCAATTACATCATCAAATGAAAAATCAGTATTACATGACCTACAATGCAAGTTAACACAGGGGTGACAATCATCGGGATATGGAGCTTCGATTAATGACGAGTGACATGAATTACAACGTAAATATTTTAATGACTCTTTAACTGCGTCGTACTTCCAATCTATTTTTTCGATTGATGCAGTACATAATGCTTCTTCAGCAGAATAAACTTCACTTACTTCAAGTAAAGTTGCCCACGCTTCATCACCTAATGTTTCTTGTGGATCTTTTTCTAAGTATTCGGTTAGGAAATCTCTAATCAGTAAAAATGATTTTGCAACTATTTCACGAACGGTATCTGGCGACTCTGAAGTATAGTAATGTTCAAGATCATTCCTCAGTTTATTAATTTCATTAAATCGGTTCCAATCTACTGATACTTTCAAGCTTTTAAACCGCTCTTGAATTGAAAAGACATCAACTGTTTTATGCCCTTTACCTTCGAAGACGATTTTTCCATCATAATTTTGGATAGGCCTAATATTTTGTTTTATTAAAAGTTCTTTATTATCTTCAGGAGATAACAGGCATAGTTTCTCTTTGTATAGAAGTAAAATTCCTGCTGAAATGTTTCGAACAGCAGAAACACTTCTTCTATCATCTGCACTTTCATAGTCTTCAATCCCTATTTGAATTGAATCTATCGCATTTTGGATTATACTCAAAACTTCTCCTTTTTAACTCTTTGCCAACACTTGTTCAATGGTCAAACTTGAACCTAGCTCAGATTCTGTATCATATTCTAAACTTGCATCTATATATAAACGGAAGATAAATGACAATTTAACAACATCGCTATCTATCTCAATATTATATATTGATCTTATAGATTCTATTTCATCTACATGTTGCTTAAATTCTATTAAATCAATTGTTACGACTAAATCAACTCTACGCATCTCGTAGAAACAACTAATATAGACACTTTTTTCTGGAAGGCGACTAACGTAATGAACAGTTGGGTCTTCGACTCCCTCGAAAATATCAGGAACAATTTCGATTACATCGGTTAATTTATCAGTAAATACTTGCGCACCTAATAAATCTCCAATGTCTTTGTTTTTCATATTCTTAAGGTAACTTTCTGTTTCTTCAATCAGAAATCCTTCTAAGTCATCAAGTATTTCTTCACGGTTAAAGGCGTGCTCAATTTTATCAACATTCTCTTTGATAAAGTCGAAAATATTTAAGTACGGCTTGATAGTTGCTGTAACTCCAATTTCATCAATATCTTTTTGCAAATCGTCATTAAATGATAAAATCTTATTTTTCTTTTCGAAGAAATCATGCTTGTTGTTTGTAATGAAGGCAATTTCACCTTCAATATTCTGAGCTTTTAAATAACTCAAAAATGAAAGCCAGATCAAAGTATCACGGTAACCTTTCTCTTCACCAGTAAATGGTTTAACTAATTTTAATGCTCTATCAACAACCTGTTCATGCGGAACTTCATCGTATGAGATATTTTCGATGAAATTAACTTTACTATTTAATATTGATTGAACGTCATACTTTGTAATCCCCAATTTTTCAAATGAAAAATCAACATCTTGTTTATTAAGTTTATTGACTCTGTTGATCAACCTATCAATCTCTGTTGTTGTTTCCAACAACTCTCTCTCACGAATATTATTAACTTCCTGAGCGACTAAGTTAGACAACAAAAGGCCTAATTCTTCATTATTTAAGTAATGAAACAATAGTTTAAAATTTGCATTATCTACGAACCAGTTATTGTAAAATGCATTTGTGTCTAAAAAAACTTTCATGAACATCTTCTTTGAGTGAAACTACGAGTCAAGTAGAGAGGGCTAATGTTGAGGTCATTCATTATGAAACTCAACCAGTATTCATTTATAGTGTGAATCGAAAGCGACTTTTAGGAGAAACTTCAGCAATTTTCCATATAACAACCCAAACACATGGATTAGATTAATTTGATCCATTCTAGAGCGTTCGAGCAAAGCAGTTCGGGGCTCTGAGAAGTTTTGGGGCATTTCTGAGGTAGAACGTGCCACAGGTAAAAGTTCAGCCTGTGAGGGTTTTGGACAAAACTGAGTTTGCGGCTTTGATAAATTAGCACTTAACGGATTTCCTAAGGTATTGGAAAACGTCTAACCTCGCGGCCAACCTCAGTATTCCGCTGGACATACTAAGTTGATAACTATTCACCCTCAATTTCATTTACTACTTCTTGATATAAACTAACCTGCCTAGAGTCGCCTAGTCTTAAATATTCATCAGCAATATCTTTGGCGTAACGCTCACCATCTGCGCCCATGTTAATTAGATTAACAAACAGTTTTTTAATGCTTTCATCCGAATATATAGAACAAGGACGAGAAAGCGCCTCCTTCCAAACTTCGTATGTATCCTGCGGATACTTGTCGCTTAGACGCGCTAAATTTTCAACTAATGTATCAGCGTTGTAATCATACCCAGCATAAGGGGCGATGCTCATCAACCAGTTTTTTGACTGCTTATCAATTTCGTCAATGAATTCAGACCACAATGACAACCTTGATGCAAATTGTTTCCCTTTATTCGTACTAGGATTTATCAGTGCAACTAATGAAGGGAACAAGGAGAACACTATTTCTCTAATCTTTATTTCTTGACTATCTCTTTGTGTCCAAAAAAACCAAACCATCGTCTCCAACTCAGAGTAATTAGCTCGTCTTATCAGGAGAGCAATCGATCCGTCTTGTTCATCAACCTTTTCTAATTCATGAATACAAGCCACACAAACAAATTCGATATATCGATTCTTGGTTTCATCTTTAAGGTATTTGCTGTCTAGAAGCAGTTCAAAATAATTATGCTTTCTAAATAGAGCATAAATTTCTGGCCTCAAGTGACTTACATAACTGTAACCCTGTATCGCGCACAGCCAGCGTTGCAAATTCGATCGGTCAAATATCTTATCTAGATTTGTAAGAGTCCACTCTTCTGATAAATAGATAAAGTTAGAAATATAGGTTCCTACAATCGCAGCAAACTCATACTCATTTACGGAGTCTGGTTTATCTAATTCACGAGCAAAAATAGGTTCGTAGGCGCCCCATACTTCTGAATGTTGAGTCGTTTCTTTGTTTGAGTTTCTACACTCATATAGCGCTAGGTTGACATAAGCCTCTAAACAACGTCCCCGCGGACTATTGATAGCAATAGATACAGCATCTGAATCAAGATTAAACTCTTCCCCTGGTTGGCGTTCTAAAATCAGTTCAAGAACACGTTTGGCACGACTAGATTTATCTATTCCGAAAGCATGGGAGTCACTCTTACATCCCGATTCAATCAATCTGCTTAATGTGCCAATAACCCAATTAACATTACCGATGAAAGCGCCTTCGCTGTTACTGCCGTCATCATTCCAGAAGTTATCTATTACCAATAATTTTTCTGAAAATGCTAAAATTTCATTCCATCTAGAATCCCAATCTAACGTTTTTTTAGCTTCCCAGAGGCTTGAATATACTGAAAATAGCTCATGTAAGTAATAAGGCTTCAATTGAATCAAGTGTTCAGAATGACTTAAAATAGTATCGCATTCTAGCGTGACTAATTCGCCGAATTTTTTTACTAACCCCTCGATTCCAGGTTCACGAAAGTGTCCTTTTGATTTGTAATCATTAAGAGACTTAACCAGCTCCTCTGGTGTTTTCAGCAGTACTAATAGCTCATTAATCTCTATAGGTGACTCGTGTTGAACTGTTCCAACACTCATGTAACTTGAAAAATCAGGGTGATCAGGTTCTTTACCTGTTATTTCTGTGCATATTTCATATAAGACTTTGGCTTCTTCGTCTTGTTCTTTAATAGAATAATACCAAATAGACTGTCGATATGCCGTTGGCTTCGATTCGATACCACCCGATTCATCTGTATAAACCAGTTTGGAAATCACATCGTGAACTTGTTTTTTTTCATCAGCCGTCAAGTTAATGAAATTACCCTTTAAGAAATGCCAAAGCTCGTGACGATAGTGATCACTGAAAAAGCCTTCATTAAGGAGCTTTCCTCTTAATTCTCTTGATAGTTTGATGAAAGATTCGCCTGCAATGTAGATGGCAACACGTTGAATTATTTGATATCTATTATCCAGCATACTGCAAAGCTTAATGTTTACAGCTTCGTCATGGCTTACATTGCAGTAACCTAGTAATGCATCTCGAAAAAGTTTGAGCGTAATTGCTTCAACATCATTACGACTTGAGTTTTGTTCATGCTCTTCAACAGCACGTCGCCAAATAACAGACCATTGGTCGTTTCCTTCAATATCAATAGCTTGTTTAAACTTACTTTCAAACAATTCAACAACTTCAAGCCCTAAAAGTTCCCCCGCTTTTTTCGCTGATTTTTCAGCGATTGAGTTGGCCGTGTAACCATCCATATTAAGTCTAGGCTCACTTTTTTCTGAAGATATTTTGCTTTCTGTAGAAGAAATATCAAATAAAAAATCAAAAATTTTAAGTGTAAGTTTGTTGTTATGCGCATTTGGTACTTCTAGTAAGTCAACGACCCAGTCGCCAATTTCATTACTTACTAGTCGACTATCAAATCGATCAGAAAGCCAGTAAGAGATAATCTCTACTTCCGAAATCGATATTAAATCTGACGGAATATTTCTTAATATCTTTGCAAATTGCCACCACGTACGATAGTTGCTAAAGCTATGCTCAGAAGCATATGTCGTTACATCTACAATTAACTGTAAATATAACTTGGCATAACCCTCATCATCCTGATCGCAAAGGTGCTGGGATGAGGAAACTAAGTATTGAGTAATAGGCCAAGAAGGAGTGTTCCAGTAATTTCCTTCGGTATTTACGGGACTAGGGTTTAGAGGTGGGGCCAGTAGCCCTTTTTCACTAAAGGCCTTAAACCATTTCAGGCTCTTTACCTTAGAGAAAAAATGCGGCTGCAATTCAGGCTTTGCAATGACTCGCTCTAGAACCATTAGTTCATCTTGTGATAGCTCACTAATCATTTAATATCCTATCCATCAACGCAATATCATCAACCAAAGCGGGTGGCTGAACACTTAACTTACTAGACCAATGCTCTACTACATGTTCAAGCTGCTGATAGTCTTTTTCATCTCTCGTATAACCAATCAGGTGAACACCAAATGACCTTTGATGGTAAACCTTTAACCTATCATAAAGAGGTTGTTCACTTCTGAAGAATGGTTGAAGCAAAAAACGTTGTCGTTTATTGTCCAGCTCTTTGACACCTGAACGCCTCAAAATATGTTCTAGAATTTCTGACTCTTCAAGACCATAGCCAATAAATAGCACCACATAATTTTCAAACAACTCTGCTAAGAAATGCTGTACATTCTTCTCGTCATAATGAGCGAGATAATCACGAGTCGTAACTATCATAGTTTCAGGTTTTTCAATATCACCATGCAAATGAATAACTGTCCCTGGTTCTTTGAGATCTGCTGCATTTAAATTTGCTACGCCAGACTTTCGATTAACCTTTTGTTTTGTCTCTTTTTCAGACTGTTCTTCAAGAGGATCAGGATTAAGTTCATGGTCATAATTCGTAGTGACACATGTGGCCTTAATTGAATTAATATTGGGGTAAATAGAGCTTTCAAATCGAGCTTTAAGGTTAGATCTAAGATCTAAATTTTGACCATTTTCTTGGCTAATGAAATCAGCGATGGAAAGCTGTTTCTTGGGGTCTAATTTCTTTAGCTGTTCAAGCTCTGCATAATCAATAAATCCATTATCGACTAAGCTACGAAGGGCATCATAAGCAAGGCCTCCCCATGATGGCATTCCAACCATCATGGAAGCGCCAGCTCCAACAAAAAGTACTAAATTCCCATTTTGCGCGGCATTAACTATTTCATCTGGAACTGGAGGGAGGGCTTCAAGCTGGTCTGTCATTTTACACAAATCTTCCCAGAAAATTGAACATTCAATTAGACCTTTTTAAAGGTTTGTCTAGAGTCAGGCTATTGTTTTTCTATGTCTGTTAATAGCCACTATGCGCATAATGCAGGATTAGTAAAATTTGGTCAAAGAACAGCTATCTGAAATGTTACATGCGAAAGCTTTAAGGCACTTTGAAGTTAGCAAAGTGCCGACTGTAACAAACCTGGAAAGAATGTATGGTACTCCCGTTTTTTCAAGTGAAAAATCCAAATACCAGATTTATCAACACACAATCTACATCATCACTTAATACCGCCATAGAATCTCCCTCGCAATAAGTTCACTTTGTCGAACAGAATAGACAAGAGATGGCATTTTAACTTGATTGCATATCAAAAGAACTGAACATCTAGTAAACTGCCCTCTTTTAAGTTCAACAAGTTATAAACGATGCAAGAAGAAGCTATAGAACAAAGTGAAAATACAGCGCCTCCGGTTGAGAGCGCATTGGAGTCGTGGCTACAACGTTGTAAAGATGCTCGTGATGGTCATTATAAGAGAGCAGAGAAGCTCTTCGATTTGTCGCAACTCCTTGGCTACGTGCTCATCTATTCAACTATATTTGTTACAGCTTTTTCGTTTTTCACTCACAATCCTGAACAAGTTTTGTTTTGGTGTATTACTAAACAACACATTGTCATTTTCATTGGGTGTATCGCAGCGGTAATCTCAGGAATAGTGAGCCAAGCTAGATTCGGAGAAAGGGCTGAAATGCATCGTTCATCAGGAGCTCGCTACGCCAACTTAGCTCGGGATATCGAAGAGCTACAACTCAAACAAAAGATGGGTCTACTGCAGAACAGTGAGCTGTCTACGCACATTAACTCAGTTATTAAAGAGTGGAATAACCTGTCAGAAGATTCGTTGTTGACTCCACACAACCCAACTCGAACAAACCAGTATGGTCACATTTTGATAACGTTATTTTTCATCATAATGTTTTTCTCCGTGGCAGCCTGACACTGATTACAGTGCATTATATTTCGCCAAGAGGAATCACCCTAAATGGCAACAAGCATACATTTAACAGAAATCTACCAACGTAAACTCAATTTTCTTATTGGTTCCGGCGCCTCTAGTGGTTTGTTCCCTACTCTCTGGTTACCGCTAATAGATTCAGATGATGAAACTAAAAAAGAAACTATCGAGACACTAGCAACCAAGCTAGACAAGCTTGCGGAGAAAGACTCCCGATATAAGAATCATCATACATTGTTGTTTATGTACTACTACGAACGGATCATTAAGCCAATATGTCAGTTCAAGACCAGTGATGTTCAAGCAGTTCGAGAGCATCAATGCTCTGGGGAGCCCAGTTGTGAGATATGTAAAGAGTTTGATACAAAAAAGAGTGTATTAATAAACTACGAAGCTTTTATTGAGTCTATTGTTCGTCTTCTTCAGCATAAGAAACATTTTGAGAAGCGTTGTAACCTCTTTACTACAAATTATGATGGTTGTATCCCCCTGATTGCCGATGATTTAATCAAGAAAGGGGATTTAGAATTCCATATAAATGACGGAGCTAGCGGTTTTATCGAACGAACTCTCTCTGCTCGAAATTTCAACTACTACCTATGCCAAACTGGTGTATTTGGTAGAAACTCGTCTGATATACCACAAATCAACTTTATCAATCTACATGGTTCCGGCTATTGGCAGAAATCGGAAGACACCATTAAAGTTGATTATAACAATCTCGAACGTACAGTTGTGATCCCAGAAGCGGCTCAAGAAGCTCTAGAACAGTTTGATGAGATTATTAACCATAAGGGTAAGAAAACAACAGATCTACTAGAAGCTCAATTTGAATTAAGTGAAGATAACCGAGATGCGTTTTGGAATACATACAATAAGCTACCCATTGTTAACCCTACAAAGTGGAAGTTTCACGAAACAGTCTTTGAAGAGCACTACTACCAAATGCTGCGATTGCTTAGCTACAGCTTGGAAGAACAGAACTCAGTTTTAATCAGTTTCGCTTTTTCATTCGCAGATGAGCACATTCGCAATCTAGTTAAGCGTTCATTATCCAACCATTCACTGCAAGTTTTTATTTGTTGCTTCAACGAAAAAGAGCATAAAACTATGCAGGAGTTTTTTGGTGGCTATAAAAACGTAGCCTTAATCCACTTTGAAGATAAAGTTTTAGATTTCACCGCATTTAATACAGACGTGTTTAACGCAGAAATCTTAAGGGACGTGACGCAATGAGTATTAACGTAGGTGAGGTCATTGCGGTTCGTGGGACACAGATTACGCTGCGAATCTTTGATGAGTCTAGTCTTGAAACGATGTTCTATGACGGAAAGAAATACAAAGGTGTTTCGATACGCGAGTATATTGGGATTAAACGAGGTTTTTGCCTAATTGTTTGTATCGTCGAGGGTGAGTACTTAGATGAAAAAAGGTTCGAATTTGACGACAACAAGATTCAATACATCCGAAAAGTAGAAGCCAAACCTATTGGTTACTTTGAACAGAATCAGTTCAAAGAGGGTGTCAAATTAATGCCCATGATAAAGGATGAAGCTTACCTGCTTAATGAGTCTCAAGTAACCAAGGTCTTTAGTCAGGCAAACGATGGTAGATTCAAAATTGGTTCAATGCTTAAAGAAGAACTACCTGTTTCACTTCCTTGGGACAAAATCTTCAACAGTCATATTGGCATTTTTGGCAACACTGGTAGTGGTAAATCAAACACGCTAACAAGGCTTTATGCTGAACTATTTCGTAACTTTGAAGATCAATTAGTGGGTAAAAGCCAGTTTCTTCTCGTAGATTTCAACGGAGAGTACACTGGTGACCAACTTATAAAAAAAACTGAAAATAAGAAGTCCTTCAACCTGAGCACAGGAAAAAGAGAGGGGCAAAAACTGCCTTTAGCAAGCGATCATATTTGGAACACCGAGATCTTGGCATTGTTGTTTCAAGCAACTGCAAACACACAAACACCATTCATCAATCGAGTGATTGAAAAGCGAAAAAGTCAGCTAAAGAACAATGATGATGTTAAAGATTTCGTCGTAGGTACATTCTACTTATGTCTTGTTAACCCGGCTCAAAATAAAGAGTCTTTGATTCACCTAAAAGTTATCGCCAAACATCTTCAGAATGATGCCCTTATAAATAAACTGAAAAATTTCATTTGGTTTGATAAGCATCAAGATAAAGCCAAGTTCGCAGATCCTAAAGCTCCTGGCAATTGGCACTTCTTTGACACACAAGCTGACTTTGACACGAACCTAAGACCTATTTTAGACGAAATAGATGTAGACAAGCTTGACGCTTTTGATGAGCTAATTGTACGGATAAATGTTCAGCTATTAAGGGATTTACTGTTCGGAAACATTCAATTTGATCACATTCAACCTCTATTAAAGAGAGTAGAAAGTGCAGTTAATGACCTTAGAAAGATTTTTGATGTTAAAGACGACGTCAGAGACGAGTTCAAACTTTTAAATGTTGTTTCCCTGAGAAGATGTAATCAAGCAACCAAAAAAATCGTTCCTTTGATACTTGCGAAAATGTTCTATCAAGAACACCGAGAGAAAGTTGAGGAAAAAGTAAGCAGTACTCTTCATTTCATAATCGATGAGGCTCATAACATCCTTTCCCAACAATCGAGCCGTGAACATGAGGTTTGGAAAGATTACAGACTTGAAATGTTTGAGGAGATTATTAAAGAAGGTCGTAAATTTGGCATGTTCTTAACGCTTGCCAGCCAAAGGCCAGCAGATATATCACCAACGATAATGTCTCAACTTCATAACTTCTTCATTCATCGGCTAGTGAATGACAAAGACTTGTTTCTTATTGATAACACCATTAGCACGTTAGATCGTATGTCAAAGAGCTTGATACCTAACCTTTCAAAAGGGGCATGTGTTGTCACAGGTACAGCCTTTGACTTGCCGTTAGTAATGCAAATTGACTACATAAAAGAGAAAAAAAGTCGACCTGCAAGCGATGACGTTGATTTAGCAAAACTATGGGGACTGAAAAAAGAAGACGAGTAACTTTTTTACCTTATAGGGTGTAAAATCCAACATGCCAAAACCAAATAGACTGGACACAGTGAGTCATACGAATATTGTTCAAATTATTAAGAGTTTACAATGCAAGAACAACAGCAAACAAAAAGCTTTCAGCTAAGGGAGCTTGGTTAACAAGCTGAAATGCGACTAATGCATTGATTTTTAATAGGTTATGTCAGAGGTAACATGGACAAGTACTTTGAATATGAAAGAGCTTATAAAAGCCGTCCTCATGTCGTGCTACTTGGTGCTGGCGCTAGTGTGGCAGCTATTCCAAGGGGTGACAAAAACGGAATGAAAACTTCTGTAATGGATGGTTTTTTGGAAAAACTGGGGTTGAGTGAAGTTATCGAAGATTTAAACCTTGTCACTCAAAGCGATAATTTAGAAGATATTTACTCTGAAATTGCTGAAAGAGATGAATATGCAGATGTAAGAAGTGAACTGGATACTAGAATTCGGAACTATTTCAGTGAGTTTGAAATCCCCGATGAACCCACAATCTATGACTTTCTACTTCTTTCTTTGAGAAAAAAGGATCTAATAGCAACATTCAATTGGGACCCTCTGCTACTTCAGGCTTATCAAAGAACCGTCAAAATTACTACCGATTTACCAGATTTAGCGTTCTTACACGGCAATGTCTTGGTTGGATACTGCCTGGAACATCAGCACGGGGGAAATGTAGACAATAGATGCCCAGAATGTGACGAGTGGTTTTCGCCCAGCAGGCTTTTATATCCAATTGCAAAGAAGAATTACAATGATGATCCTTATACCAAGAACAATTGGAAAGCACTAAAAAACTACTTAAGTAAAGCGTATTTAGTGACCATTTTTGGATATAGTGCTCCCAAGACCGACGTTGAAGCCATTGATATGCTTAAAGATGCTTGGGGTGACATTAACAAAAGGAACATGGAGGACATTGAGTTTATAGATATCCAACAAGAAGATGCACTGGTCGATACGTGGGAAGAGTTTGTTCATACTCATCACTACACATATACCAATGACTTTTTCAATTCCAGCTTAGCTAGGTTTCCTAGACGCACTACTGAGGATTTGTTTGATCGTACACAAAACTGTATCTGGACATCTCCGGAAACACCGTTCTCTGAATCAATGACGTTCTCAGATTTGCATAATGTCGTTGGCCGTTTAGTCGAAGAAGAAAATGAACACAAAGACAGCTACATAACTCTAAAAAACAGGTAATTAAATACCAATCAACAATTAGCACTGGTAGGTCAATAGATACCAAAGAAAACTAGTCTCACTTGTAAGACCAACTCATTTTGGGGCATTTTCGAGCTAGAAAATGCCACGTGTTAAAATTCAGATTGTGACGTTTTTGGGGCAAAGATTACTTAGAGTAAATGAACTAAATTGATGTGTAGAAAGAAACCAACATGGTGCAGAATTTTTATCATGGTACTGATTTGACGACCTTAAAGCTCGAATCAGGCAGCTTTATAGAAGAAAACTTACGGCCTTACTATTCGGATGTCCTTTATTCTCTTAAAACGTCTCAGGGGGAAGGGTACGTCTATGCGTTAATCGAGCACCAGAGTCGGCCAGATAAACACATGGCGTTCAGACTGATGCGTTACGCTATCGCTGCCATGCAACAGCATATTGAAGCGGGTCATGAGCATTTACCCTTGGTGATCCCTTTGCAGTTTTACCATGGCCAAGTCTCGCCCTACCCATATGAGATGAATTGGTTAAAAGGTTTTGCTAACCCTAAGATGGCTAAGGCTCTCTATACTCAAGATTTTCCATTGGTCGATGTCACTGTTATCTCCGATGATGAGATAATGCAACATCGCCGTATCGCGTTACTTGAACTTGTACAAAAGCACGCTAGGCATCGCGATATCATGGATTTCCTTGAGCCTCTGGTCACATTGCTCTTAACCGATTACACTACAGATAAGCAAGTACAGTCATTGATGAGCTACCTACTCCAAGTGGGTGAAACAAGTAACCTAGAAGCGTTAATTACGTCACTGGTCTCATCAGTACCGAAACACGAGGAAACACTTATGACTATTGCAGAACAATTGCGCCAACAAGGGCGCCAAGAAGGTATACAATTAGGTGAGGAAAAAGGCCGCCAAGAAGCGCTCAAGGATATGGCGCGTAAGATGCTGCTTAATGGTCTAGATCAACAAACCATTATGGATGTCACGGGATTGAATACAGACGAACTCGCACAACTTTCTCATTAGCTGCTCAAGCATAAAGGGTTGTGTGGCAAAGTGGTGGTGTTGATAAAATCTGCCTGGAGATAAAGCTACATCGTCTATGGCTAACCGTTGGCTTCTAACTGGCATAGCCAGAGCTATAATTTTTGTTTGTAGTTTTGACATTTACTATCATTTCACCTATCTGAGCGTTGTAGTATTTCAAACTCGTTTTACCGCTCGTTAGCGCCTTTTCCGCTTCATTTATTGCTCCACTCTCTTCCCAAAGCATTACCTTCTTTCGAGGTGAATTTCAGTGAGGGACAACCTTTCTTTTTTAGAGGCTCATGGCACAACAAAACTGACTTCCGCACTCATGGTTTCGGGTGTATCGACATGAACAGCCAAGTGCAGCTTTTGCCATGCTCTGCGTTTCTTTGCATCAAGCTTTTTCACTTTCCACTCTCCCTGACCAAAAAGATGGAGGCTAATTGAGTTAATGGCTAGACGGCGAATAGCCCTTTAGATTTATTGTGATATTTGACTTGAACCGCGTTCGAACACTTACCCTTGAAGATTGAGTACGGACGGTTCTTTTTCTAACGCCAATCAATCTATAAAGTACGTATTAAACTTAAATATTGGGCGTTCTCCCTTCGGTCGGCTCATTCCGTCGCTTCACTCCTCTCGCGATAACTTATGGCACTGTTATCGAGCAAGCTCGATGTGACATTAAGTTACTGCGAACAATCACCCAACGCCTCCGCTACTGCGTAGCTGCGCTTCGTCGTGCCTCCTTATTGCCTTTCACTGGCTTCAATTAAGTTCGAGTAAGGGCTTGTTTTCTTATGTGCCGATTTTCCTTTCGACTCGCATCATTGGATGGCGCTCGCAGACTGTTCACCATCTTCAATCAGAACCTTCTCTGCAAGGGTTAATAAACGCTTCGCGCCCCTGCAGAGAAGAACCCTGTTTGAGATCTGGACAGCCAAGCGGCTCCATAAAAGTGATACTCAAACAGAAAGGAAACTTGTCATGGCACAACAAAACTCAACCCCAACTCTCTCTACATTGACGCTCAGCGACCAGCGTTTCGCCGCTGGGCACGAAAGCTCACCAAAAAATGATATCTC
>NZ_JBGONU010000075.1:0-13770 GCF_041439295.1 Vibrio sp. 1F253
GATCAGGTGATCGGAATAAACCGAAACGAGCGATCGCAATCACCGAAATACGCAGATTACTATTCGCGATGAATCTGAGCGCAATTACCAACCAGGCAGTGTTGTAGAAGTATCAACGCTAGAGCAGGGACGTGTATTCTGTAATCTTAAGATCATTAGCGTAGAACCAATCTTGTTTGATGACTTAGGTGAATTCCATGCTCAGCAAGAGAACATGACGCTAGATGTCCTCAAGGATGTGATTCAAGATATCTACCCAGGGATCTCTGAACTGTATGTTGTCTCTTATGAGTTGGTAGCTTAAGCCTGATTGGATTAGATTGACTAGCTAGGGATGGCGATTAATGAGTAATAACCAGCAGACACTGCTTCAGCTTTACTGTCGTGAACAGCAAGAGCAAACGTTACTGTCTAAGAATGACCTTGATAGTGAACTGAGCGAGAGTGCCGATTATTTAAAGTGGTGCGAGAGCAAAAGAAACTTTGTTGAAGAAGATGTCTTAGGGCGGACTTGGGTAAAAAGTTGCCCAGCAGGGTACATTACCGAGGTTCACTTTCATTCTGATGGTAGTCTAACGGAATATCGTTTGTTTGACCGATTTGAAACCCAAGGTCTTTGGTTGCTTAAAAGCGGGCTGCTGCAAGTCGAAATCAATAAAGGTGACAATCGTTACCAGTTTGATGTTGTCGCGTGTAAAGACCTTAATATCCATTCTGCGGTTGAGTATAAGAACGGTGAGCTACATTCGTACTTGAAGCTTGTTCAAGTTGAAAGCTAAACGCTGATTCGTTTTATGAGCAAATAAAAAGCCAACAGTGATGTTGGCTTTGTTGCTTTCAATTCGACCGAGTACTTCTGAACAATGAACTATTAAGCTTCGAAGTTCGCCAATTTAGTATAAAGCTCGCTGCCTTGATCTTGTTGTGCGCAAACCGTCAATAGGTCTTCAATAAAGAACTTCAGTGCACGCGCTTCAATTCGACGAATGCCTTGTTGCTGCTCTTCAGTTAGATAACCGTAGATAGTCGCCGCTCCGAAGTCGCCAAAGATCATCTGACCTTGCTCATTCACTAAAGTGTTGTGAGCGTATAGATCACCATGACAAACTTTGTTGGCATGAAGGTGTTCAAACACATCAATCATCTGTTCGGTAATGCTATTGATCTGAGCAATTGAAAGCACAAAGCCTTCGTTGAACGTATCGCGAGTGCAGCTCTCAAGAGTAGGGGGCAAACCTAGGTTGTAGTAGTTGCTCGGGATAAGCTCCATCACCAATGCTAGGTAGTTCTCTTCATCAACTTGTGCGATAGACTTCACTAGGTTGCTATGTTGGCCTGCTTGAAGACATGCTTCAAGTTCATCATGTGGGTAACCGTCACTGGTCACTTCGCCTTTGAATACTTTAACTGCCACTTCTTGTGGGAAATCAAAGTCACCGTTTAACCAGTTAGCATGAGAAATTACACCAGACGCACCTTGGCCCAGCACTTGATTGAGTGAGTAGCATTGCGAGCTTACGGCAGGCACGCTATCTAAGCTGCTTGGATGTTTGCAAAATGGGTTACCCGCAAACGCTAACCAAGCCAGTTTTGGTAGCTTGATAAGGAACTCTGGGAATTCAGTCAGTTGGTTTGCAGACAGACGAACCAGTTCAAGGTTTGATAGGTTTTCCATGCTTTCTGGCAAAACGCGAATCTTGTTGCCTGCTAATGCCAGTTTCTGTAGTCGTGGTCTTTCACCTAGCGAGCTAGGCAGAACCTCGATCTCATTGTCGGTCAGGATTAACCAACGTAGTTGAATCGGTAGAGACTGCTCGCTAACGGTTTTGATTTGGTTGGTTTTGAAGCCAACCATTTCAAGCTTAGGAAGTAACCCCAGAACATCAGGCAGGTGCGTGAACAGGTTATTCGACGCGAAGATAATACGCAGGTTAGTCAGCTGTGATAACTCTTCTGGTAGATCTGACAGCTGATTGCCTGAAAGGTCTAGGATCTCAGAGAATCAGCGAGCTCTAAGATCTCTAGTGGAAATTCGGTGAGACCTTCTGACAGTTGTAAGCGCTTAATACCGTTTAGTTGCCCTGATTTTAATTGTTCTAGAGTATGCAAACCTTAGCCTTATGAATAGATGTTCGAGGCGCGTAGTTTACTTGTCTCAATCAAGAAAGGCGAGCACCGGAACGATGCTCGCTTAACTAAGCTAAGTGAACGAATTTACGAAGGTTAAAGTCGTATATGATTTTGGCTGACGCCGACCTCCTCAACAAAGTCGCTGTCATGACTCACCAAGATAAATGCGCCTTGGTATTCACGCAAAGCGGATGCCAATATTTGTTTTGAGTCGATGTCTAGATGGTTGTCCGGTTCATCGAGTAATAAAAGCGGGGTGTCTTGCTTATGGCTAACGATCAACATCGCCAGTTTCATTTTTTCACCACCACTTAAATGAGCCACTTTTCGGTATACAGAGTCTCGCCTGAACCCTATTCCAGCGAGCAAGGTTCGTGCGTCACTTTCTGTTAACCCAAAGCCGTGTGTCATCAAGCTATCGAACATGGTGTCGTTGGTGTCTAACAGGCCAAAGTGTTGATCCAAGTATACGGTCGCCCCTAAGCGCTTAATGGATCCGATATAGTTCGAGTGTTGGCCGTGAATGGCTTTTAACAGTGTCGATTTTCCGCACCCATTAGCCCCAGTTAGATAACATCGTTCTCCCTGTGATAGAGAGAAGCTAATAGGAGCACTAGAACCAAAATTTAGGCGACACTCTTCAACGGTTAATAGTGAGTGTTTTTTAGAACGATTCGCTTGTTGTAGGTACAACGCTTGCGGCTTCAGTTGTTCTTGTTGTTCTTGAAGAGATTGAAGTTTATGTTGGTTTTGATCCTTTAAGTTCTTGTGGCTTGTTGCCGATGCACCTTGGGTTCGCCCTGCTTTATCTTTCATTGCATCCAATAATACCTTGGGTTGGCTACCCGATTTTCGGAGTCGGTTACCTTGAGACTCACGTTGTTGGGCTTTTTCCTTGTTAGTCTGAGCTTGGCGCTCGAGTCGTTTCTTTTCCGATTGATGATGCGTTATCTGCTTGTCCAGTGCTTCACTTTGACTCGACATTTGCGTGAAGTAATCATCGTAATTCCCTTTATAGAAACGCATGCCCAAACTGTTGAGGTGATAGATCCCTTCCATGTGTCTCAATAAACTTCGATCGTGGCTGACGATAAGTACTTTACCTTCAAACAACTGGCACTGTTCCAGTAACCAATTGCGGCCGTCGCTATCTAAATGATTTGTAGGTTCGTCGAGAATCAGTATGTTGTGGTTTGATGCGAATAACCGGTGAAGCTGTAAAAGGGCGAGTTGCCCACCGCTCAATGTATGGCAAGGCGTGGTTAACCCACTGGTTATTTTCAATGTGGCTAAAAGTTGCTTGGTGTTCGCTTGTAAATCCCAATCATCTCCAACGATATTGAAGTGCTGCAGTTCGCAGCTACCTTGCTCTATCGCTTTTAATGCATCTAACTTTTCGGTGAGCCCTAAGAAGTCAGCGATGGTGGTGGCGGAATCCAGTAGCGTTGATGGCAACTGAGAGTAAAAGCCGATCGAACCTTGGCGCGAAATACTGCCTGTTGTGGGCTGTTTTTGCCCGATCAGTAACGAAAGAAGTAGTGACTTTCCAGCCCCATTCCTTCCGACTAGGCCGGTGAGGCGAGTGCTCAAATTAAAGGTGATGTCTTTGAATAACCACTCACCAGTATCGAGTTGGAATGAGAGATTGTTGGCTAATATAGTAGGCATAAAAATACCTCTCTTTACGTGTAAACGAGTAAAAGGGGTGGGGCGCTTTTTCTATATAAAACCCTACACAGAATTCTATGTATAGATCGCCAAAGACGTTACTTAGGTAGCGTACCAATCAAAGATAGGAAATAGAGTGCTGATCTGATTTTTGTCTTTAAGGTACTGATCTTAAAGATGTAGCTTGTCAAAAAACGGATCTTTAAGAGCTTGATTTGTCGCGAAAATAGATGACGAAGTAACGCCCACTAACCCCGAGTGTCCAAATGATTTTTATAAAAATAAATCGGATGTCAGGATGTTAGTACTTCATTATGGCGTTATTCTCTTTTGAAATGATGGTGGGATGGTACTGAAAGAGGGTGCTTAAAGTCAATATGGTGATGTGATTAAAATGTATCCAAATAATTAAAGCGCCTCATGCCCATATATAGATATAACCATGAGGCGCTTTAGAGTGTTCTTTGAAAGCAAGGGCTTCAAAGAATTTGAAAGTTACAGGTTTCGTCCGCCGACAGCTCGCCAGCACATGTCAAAGCTATCGATGATGTACTTGGCTGACTGCTCTGGTGGTAACTCATTCTGCTCAATCAACCAGTTTGCACAAATCAAAAAGTGGCTGTGGATGAAGTGCCTAACAAGGTTGATGTCTAACACCATCAGCTCACCAGTTTCTTGTCCTTTCAAAATGATCTCGTCTAATGATGCGAACATCTTTGAAACAATCACTTCTCGAGTTTGAGTTGTTGGGTCGAAATGAACATTGGTGAAGAACTTCATTGCAATCGGATTTTCTAGTGCCCATTCAAGCCCTGTAATCCACATGAACTTAAAGGCTTGGTAGCGATCTTGTTCAGCGATTTCTGTGTGCTGGTCAAGGGTAGAAAATAGCTCTATTTTCAGTTCACGAAACAGTTCATCAATCAGTAGAGATTTGTTCTCAAAGTGATGAAACAGTGTCGCTTTTGCGACGCCTGCTGTTTTCGCTATTTGTCCTGTAGATGTGCCCTCTAGCCCTTGCTGAGAGAAGAGCAGGAGCGCAGCATCTAGGATTTTTTGCCTTTTCGTAATCATCTATTTAGTACTTTGAACAGAATCTTTTTAATTGGATTGTTGTAAGGAGGGTGCATTAACTTGGTGAAGTTAACTTTTCCTCTACTTAGAACGGTTTTGGCATGGCTAAAGGTCTTAAAGCCTTCAATGCCGTGGTAGTGTCCCATGCCTGAAGGGCCAATGCCACCGAACGGCGCGTCTTCTGCTGCCACATGCACTAGCGAGTCGTTGATACAAACACCGCCAGAATGTGTATTTGATAAGAACTGGTCTTGGGTTTGCTTATCATGACTCATCAGATACAGAGCAAGTGGACGTTCTCTTGCTGTGATGTAGCTGATCGCTTCTTCAATAGAATCATAAGGAACGATAGGCAGTACGGGGCCAAACAACTCTTCTTGCATTGCGAGCATGTCGTCGTTCACTTCGGTTAGAAGGTGTGGCGTCATTCTGTGGTTCACATCGTCTTGTGCTTGCTCGGTGACAGTGTGAACAACTGCGCCTTTAGATTGAGCATCTGTAATCACTCCCTTCAAACGATTGTATTGACGCATATCGATCACTGAAGTTAAGTCTTTGCTCTCAATGCCTGCTTTATACAGCTTTTTGAAGTACAGCTTATAAGCTGTGATGAACGCGTCGACTTTTTCTCGTGGTAATAAGATGTAATCGGGCGCCACGCAAATCTGGCCAGCGTTCAAGCTTTTTGCAAACAGGATGCGTTCAACGGCGTCAGCCACATCAAAGTCGGGAGCAATAATCGTTGGAGACTTGCCGCCCAATTCCAAGGTTACAGGCGTTAAGTTATCGGCTGCTGCTCTCATGACGTGCTTACCCACAGAGGTCGAGCCAGTAAATAGAATATGGTCAAACGGGAGCTGGCTAAATTTAGCGGAAACGTCAGCTTCGCCTTCGATAATCGCGACTTGATCTTCACTAAAGCCTTCGGCCAGCATGGATTTTAAAACTCGGTTGGTCGCAGGAGTAAACTCGGACATCTTGAGCATTGCAGTGTTGCCCGCCGCTAACGCAGTGATGAGAGGACCTAAAGAGAGCATCACCGGGAAGTTCCAAGGAACAATGATACCGACAACACCCACTGGCTGATAATGAACGGTGATTTTCGCGGGCGTAAGCATTAATCCTGCTTTTCTGCGAGATGGCTTCAACCACTTCTTAAGGTTCTTCATGCTGTAATTGATCTGGTGAAGAGAAGGGGTGATATCAGCAATCAAGCTGTCGTGTTTTGCTCGATGGCCATAATCTTCAGACACCGCATCAATCAATTGCCCTTGGTAGCGCATTAGCAACGCTTTTAATTTTGAGAGGTCTTTTCTTCTCTGCTCAAGCGCTGGATTAACATTACTGCGGTAGTGATCTTTTTGTCGGTTGAATATTTGATCCATGTCGTTGATGTTCGACGTGGTTGGTTCAAGGTCTAGATTATGGCTCATAGTATCCCCTAAATTCGAAAGCTGACCGATTGGTTGGTCGGTTGAAATTACAAGAAGATTGAATCGAATACAAGATATGCACGAGAAAAGTTCAATAATTGAGCGGCTACAACATTGAAGTGAGCGAGTTTTAGTTGGAAGAACGAAGTGTTTATAGGTATCGAATCACGGGATACAAGTTGTGTTTGTGATAGCGAGAGTTCAGATTGGGAAGTGCGCATATTTGTCACAACCCTGACTTAACTTGACCAGATTAGCTAAGAATTTTATGTGTCTTTGGTATTTTATTCACCTGATTCTTTGTTAGAAAGTGCTTTAAATCTAATGCGCTTCAGCCTGTTTTTTGGCCTAAAACCTTGTAATACCTTACCTGTCACTTTAAGTCGGGTCGACGATAAAAAAACGTAATCGTAACCACAAATATCAATGGTTGGACTCACTCTTAATAATATCGGTTAATGCAGCCAACAAATCGTTTTCGAACGTTTTTTGTTGGGTTATACCTCGCTATTCCAATGAGGTATCTTCTGTCGATGGCCCTATAGTGTGAGGTCTCTAGAATTGGAAAATTCGGTTAATTTGGAACGCATCCGTGCTGAGTATAATGTAAAGCACTGGAGCCAAGGTTTTTATGGAATTGATGATAATGGCGAGGTGTATGTATCACCGAGCGAAACCGATCATCAAGTTCCGCTAAGTCAGATCGTAAAACAGTTAGAGCAGAGAAATATTGGTTTACCTGCTCTTGTGCGTTTTCCTCAAATAGTGCATCAACGTGTGCACAATATCTGTAACGCATTTAACCAAGCGATCGATGAATATCAGTATGACAACCGTTACTTGCTTGTTTACCCGATTAAAGTTAACCAACAAAAAGAAGTGGTTGATGAGATCTTAGCGAGCCAAGCTCAATTAGAGCAAAAGCAGCTAGGCCTAGAGGCGGGCAGCAAGCCTGAACTATTAGCGGTATTGGCACTGGCTCAAAAAGCGAGCTCGGTGATCGTGTGTAACGGTTACAAAGACAGAGAATACATCCGTCTTGCTCTTATTGGCGAAAAGCTGGGTCATAAAGTATTTATCGTTCTAGAGAAGCTATCTGAGCTTGATCTTGTTCTTTCTGAAGCGAAAGCGCTTGGCGTGAAACCTCGTTTAGGTTTACGTATTCGTCTTGCTTCTCAAGGCGCAGGTAAATGGCAAGCAAGTGGTGGTGAGAAGTCGAAGTTCGGTTTGTCTGCATCACAAGTGCTGACTGTTATTGAACGTTTAAAAGCAGAAGATCAACTCGATGTTCTAGAGTTAGTGCATTTCCATCTTGGTTCACAAATGGCCAATATTCGTGATGTGCGAAATGGTGTGAGCGAAGCGGCTCGTTTCTACTGTGAACTGCGCGATATCGGTGCTCAATTGAAGTACTTAGATGTTGGTGGTGGTTTGGCGGTTGATTACGACGGCACACGTAGCCAGTCTTCAAACTCAATGAACTACGGCTTGCTTGAGTACGCTCGCAACATCGTAATGACAGTAGGGGATATTTGTAAGCTCTACAATCAGCCGCAACCTGTGAGCATTTCTGAATCTGGTCGTTCGTTGACTGCGCATCACGCTGTGCTTGTTACTAACGTGATCGGTACAGAAAGCTATTCTCCGGAAGATATGGCTGCGCCTGAAGCTGACGCACCAATGTTGCTAAACAACATGTGGAAGAACTTCTTAGAGCTAGATGCAGGTAACGATGATCGAGCGTTGATCGAGATCTACAATGACACGCAAAGCGATATCGCAGAAGCGCACAACCAATTTGCAACAGGCATGCTGAACCTTCAGCACCGTGCTTGGGCAGAGCAGATGTCTTTGCGCATTAACTACGAACTTAGCTCTCGTATGAGTACTAAGAACCGTTACCACCGTCCTATTTTGGATGAGTTGAGCGAGCGTTTGGCTGATAAGTTTTTCGTGAACTTCTCGCTGTTCCAATCGTTGCCAGATGCTTGGGGTATCGATCAGGTGTTCCCTGTATTGCCTCTAAGTGGTTTGGATAATGCGGACGAGCGACGCGCTGTAGTATTGGATATTACTTGTGATTCTGACGGTACGATTGACCAGTATGTTGATGGCCAAGGTATTGAAACGACTCTGCCAGTTCCTGCATGGAACCCAGATGAACCATACCTGATGGGCTTTTTCTTAGTAGGCGCATACCAAGAGATCTTGGGTGATATGCACAACCTATTTGGTGATACCCACAGTGTAGTGGTGAATGTTGATGAAAGTGGTCAAGCGAATATCGACTACATCAATGAAGGCGATACGGTTGAAGACATGATGCGTTATGTTCACATTGATACGGATCTGATTCGTCAGAACTACAAAGATTTGGTCAAGGCGAAAGTACCAGCACAAGAGCAGCAAAGCGTACTTGAAGAGTTAGAGCAAGGCTTGATGGGTTACACCTATCTTGAGGATTTTTAATGAACGATCTATTTACCAAACCAGATTACTCGCTGTACTCCAACGCGATGACTTTTATGCGTCGTCCATTGGTACAGAACCCAATTGATAACGATGCTGATGTGGTTGTGTTGGGCGCGCCGTTAGATATGGCGACGTCGGGTCGTCCGGGTGCTCGTATGGGGCCTGATGCGATTCGTCGTGCGTCTGTAAACTTGGCGTGGGAAGGCAAAAAATTTCCTTGGGACTTCAATGTATTTGAACACACCTCGGTGATTGATGCTGGCGATCTTGTGTTTGATTGCGGTGATGCAGAAGACTTAACTCAGCGTCTAGAAGCAGCCGCTGATGCGATTCTAAACAGCGGTAAAACACTGTTAGGGTTAGGTGGCGATCACTTCATTACATTGCCTTTGCTAAGAGCATACGGCAAGAAGTACGGTGAAATGGCTCTGATTCATTTTGACGCGCACACTGATACTTACAGTCAGGGTAGTCGTTACGATCACGGTACTATGTTCTACCATGCGCCAAATGAAGGGTTAATCTCGCCTGAGCATTCTGTGCAAATAGGTATTCGTACAGAGTATAAGCAGGAAGGTCATGGCTTTAATGTTATCAATGCGATGCAAGCGAATGACATGAGCGTGGATGAGATCATTGCTCAAGTGAAAGGCATTGTTGGTGATAAGCCAGTTTACCTAACGTTTGATATCGATTGTCTGGATCCTGCTTTTGCGCCGGGTACTGGGACGCCTGTGTGTGGTGGTTTGAACTCAGATAAAGTGCTCAAAATCATCCGTGGCTTACAAGGTATCAACATGGTTGGTATGGATGTGGTAGAAGTGTCTCCAGCCTATGACCAAAGCGAAATTACCGCTCTAGCTGGTGCAACTATCGCACTTGAGCTGCTTTACGTTTGGACGGCAAATCGTTTAACAAAATAAAATAGTTAGCGAGCCATGTTGAACGTGACAATCTCGTTTTACAGATAAACACAATATTGCGGTACATGATCTTCTAAAAGCCGCCCGAGTTAAACTCGGGCGGCTTTTTTGTATCTATTGTTTTGTCCTAAAACGTATTCCTTTTGATATGTGTATATCCAATGATAAGTCATGACTATTGTTCCTCCATAGCACCTTAATATGTTGATGGGTATATATGAAATTGGCGAAATATACGCTTAATAAATGGTTTTTCATCCGCTTTGTGCTGAACATTGTCTCAAGTTTGGGACTACTCTCTGCTTTATTGCTATCACATCGTTTGCCTCAAGCAATGTCTTATATTCGCTCATGATTTATCTACTTTATTCCTGTATATCTTTATAGGATTAAAGAGATGTAACATCGCTGTGAGTTTATTTGCATATAAATCAATGCACTACTAACGTTTAATTTGTGTTTTAGAAATCCATAGAGAATAAGTGAATTTGTGAAAAGGAGTCTCTTAGCACAGACATGGCATTTTTTATGGGGAAGACTAGGCTTAACAGTAAGTAAACTATAAAAAAACAGGTTAAATACTTATCTCTTTTCAACTCGAAGAGGCACAACAAAAGATTGGCCATTGATGAGGGGTAAGTCTGAATTTGATTAAAGCCTGTAATGATTAACAAAAATAATTTGTACAGCTCTAGATAAGAGTGCTTGTGATAACGGGGGATATATGGATATTGAGGTTTCGCGCCAAGCTGCGGTTGTTGAAGCAGTAAGTGGGGATGTGGTTGTAGTAACACCTGACGGTAACCCAAAAAAAGTTCTAGTTGGCGATATCATCCGTGAAAATGAGATAGTCATTACCGCAAATAATGCAGAACTTGTATTGGGCGCTCCAAATGGTGAGGTTCTGGTTGGCGATAATTGTGTTGGATGTATTGACCAAGAATTGTCTTGGGCAGATGCCCCAATCGCCGGAGAGGTCAACTTCGATTTAGAGCAATCTGACGACGGAGCCTTTACTGACGATGATATTGCGGCAATCCAAGAAGCTATTTTAGGCGGCGCCGATCCTACTGAAATTTTGGAAGCAACGGCTGCTGGTGAAGGGCTAGGCTCTGCAAATGCTGGCTTTGTTACGATTGAATACAATAATATTCAAACTCAGCCCTCGACATTCTTTGAGACATCAGGGCTTGCGAAAGAAGAGGTAGAGGAAACTCGAGAGGAATTTAGAACGATCACCCGTTCAGCTGGTGGTCAATCGATCAGCGAATCAGTCACTGAAGGTTCTATTTCTGGCAATACCTACCCCCAATCTATTACGACCACAGAAACGATTATTGCGGGCAGTTTAGCTCTAGACCCAGATTCTTTTGTCCCAGACACACTCTCCCTTGCTTCACTCCTAAGTGAGCTTAATAACGACATTACATCAAGCGGCCAAGTTGTCACGTTTACTTACGACTCGGTAACGAATTCCATTGTTGGTGTTCAAGGTACTGACGAAGTATTACGTATCGATATTGATGCTACTAGTGTTGGCAATAATATCGATATCTCATTAACCACCACGATTTCTCAATCTATTGATCATGTTCCGTCTATCGGTGGTGGGCAGGTCTCTTATACTGGCGATCAAATTAACTTTGCTTTTGATATTCAAGGTGAAGACTCCGCAGGAAACCCAATAGCATCACCAATTAATGCGCTGGTTACTTTATTTGACGGAGTGAATCCGTCTGCTGAAAGCGTGAATATCAATAATGTAGAAACGAGTAGTGCACCTATTGAAGGCACTTTTTCTAATATTGGAAGTGATAAACTTCAATCTGCTGTCTTTGCTGCAAGTGCGTTAGAAGAGTTTGATGGGCTGCTCAGTGATAACCAAAATACGGTTGCAAGACTGTCTGATGACGGAACAACGATCACTCTGTCTATTCAAGGGAGAGGTGAGGTTGTTCTCACAATCTCTCTCGATACCGATGGCACATATAATTTCCAACAGTTTAAACCAATAGAAGAAGTGAGCTCCGACACGCTTTCATTCTCTCTACCGATCACGGTTACCGATTTTGACCAGGATGTCGTAACGAATACGATTAAGGTTGATATCTCTGATGGTGATAGCCCGTTCATTATTAATGTTGATGGCATCGATGTTGATGAGTCAGGCATTGTTGGCGGCTCACAAGAAGGAACAACCCCAGTAGGCGGTATTGGCAGTATCACAGCAAGTGTTTTTGAAAGTGACATTATTGACCATTACGAACTTGAACCGACTGAATTTAATACAGCGGGAGCCTTGGTTTCTAATGGTGCTGCCGTTCAATTAGAGTTAGTTAGTCAAACCAATGATGTGAGAACGTATGAAGGTTATGTTGAGGTCAATGGATCTCGAATTACGGTCTTTGACGTTAAAGTCGATAGTCCATCATTGGGGAATTATGAATTTACTCTGTACGAATCGCTTTCACACCAAGGTACTGAAGGTGAGTTGCTAACCTTTGTATTGCCCATTTACGCGGTTGACGCGGATGGCGACCGCTCTGCACTATCTGGTGGGTCAAATACACCAGAAGCTGCTGAGATCTTAATCAGTGTAAAAGATGATGTGGTCGAACTCATCGATAATGTCGTTTCCGTCGATGAACCGACCTTAGCTGGTGATACTGTTGTTTCTTACAATCTATTCAACTTTGAGGGTGCGGATGGTTCGACAATCCAATCATTGTCTTACGAAGGGGTCGAATACAAGTTAGACCAAAATCTACTCCCAGATGCGGCACAAACTTTCCCATTTACAGAAGGGGTTGCAACGATCTCGCTCAATGGTGATTTTAGTTTTGAAGTCGCTCGTGATATCAGCCACTCAAGCAGCGAAACCATAGTAAAACAGTTTGCCTTTTTAGCTGAAGATGCTGATGGCGACGAGAGCTTTTCAACGCTTGATCTTAGTATTACTGATGGCCAAGATCCGGTAATTAACCTAGTTCCACCAGTGACATTATCTGAAACGAATCTTGGTGATGGATCTTCGCCAAGCGGAAATGCGGTTAGCGCCACTGAAACGATTACGTTTACAGCCGGTAGTGATGATGTCGCGAGTTTTCGAATTGATCCAAACTTGTTCAATACTAATGATACGCTCAAATCGAATGGGCTTGTCGTTGAACTCAAGGAAGACCCCCAGAACTCAGGTACTTACATAGGTTTTGTTAACGATGGGGTAAACCCTGATGTCCCAGTATTCACGATTAGCTTTTCTACAAGTACATTAGGGGAATACACCTTCACGCTGCTTGAAGCGTTAGATCATGAAGATGGCCTTGCAAATAACGAGCTAAATTTTGAACTGCCTGTTTACGCCGTGGACACTGATGGCGATAGCTCGCAAATTTCCCCGCTTACAATGACCATCGGTGATGATGTGCAAATCATGAAAGATGGTGTGCTCAATATTGTTGAACCGACGGTTGCGGATTTGGCTGCTGGTACGGTAACGACTGCCACCATTGATGTAATGCCCGAGCAGAGTGCTGATGGCGCGACCATTACCCAAATCACGTATGACAATACCGTTTACACCTTGAATCAGGGCATAACGGGAGAGCAACTGATTCCAGTTCCTGAGGGCAAACTGTTCGTTACCCTTGAAGGTGAAATACGCTTTGAGCCGAATCGCGATTTAAACCACACGAGCAGCGAAGACATCGTTAAAACAATCGTAGTGACGTCAAGTGACTTTGATAAAGATCCGGTGACATCCACCGTGACTTTGACCATTACCGATGGTGATATTCCAATCATCAACACCATTCCAAGCGTTACGCTATCAGAATCTAATCTTGCCGATGGCTCGGCAGCAAGCACCGTGCCTGTTAGCCAAACTGAGACTATTCAGTTCACCAATCAAAGTGATAATGTAGTCAAATTCCGTATCGATCCTGCTCAATTCAACCCGAACGACACACTTAAATCGAATGGGTTGGTCGTTGAGCTTAAAGCTGATCCAAATACGACTGGAGCGTACATCGGCTTTGTGAAAGACGGAGCCAACCCAGAAGTTCCTGTCT